>JBBKVZ010000150.1:0-28206 GCA_037968715.1 Pseudomonas sp. | reverse complement strand
TATCTCCGAAACGCGGCGGCGAAAAAAACCAGAGTCATCCACCACCAAGACCTTAACCGCCATACACACTCCTGAGAACTACTTCACTGCCTGCTGTAAATCAGCCGCCGAACAACGACGTGACCTCGCCGATACTCCTGCGAGGTCACCCTTTGTCCGTAATAATTAACCGCGACGCGCGTAACGCTTGAGCATACTCGGCACATCAAGGATGAGCGCAATCCGCCCATCTCCTGTGATGGTAGCGCCAGACATACCTGGGGTGCCTTGCAACATTTTGCCCAATGGTTTGATTACCACTTCTTCCTGACCCACCAACTGATCCACAACAAAACCAATCCGCTGGGTGCCCACAGACAAAATCACCACGTGCCCTTCGCCTTGTTCCTCACAGGCCGCACCGCCTATTAGCCAACGCTTGAGATAAAACAAAGGTAAAGCCTTATCCCGCACCACCACAACTTCCTGGCCATCAACCACATTGGTTCGCGACAGGTCGAGATGGAATATTTCATTAACGTTGACCAGCGGAAAGGCAAATGCCTGATTGCCCAGCATGACCATCAGGGTTGGCATAATCGCCAAGGTTAAGGGCACCTTGATGACTATTTTCGTACCCTGCCCTTTGACGGAGTAGATGTTAATAATGCCGTTGAGCTGGGAGATTTTGGTTTTTACTACATCCATACCAACGCCTCGCCCTGAAACGTCGGTAATCTCGGCTTTGGTTGAAAAGCCCGGAGCAAAAATCAGGTTAAAGCACTCGCTATCACTTAAGCGATCCGCGGCATCTTTATCCATGACGCCTTTCTCAACAGCTTTGGCCCGCAATACATCGGGATCCATGCCGTTGCCGTCATCGGAGATAGACAAGAGGATATGGTCACCCTCTTGCTGAGCGGCCAAAACTATCTTTCCGCCGCGACTCTTGCCATTAGCCTCACGCTGATCAGGAGACTCGATGCCATGATCCACCGAGTTGCGCACCAAGTGCACCAAAGGATCAGCCAATGCCTCCACCAGATTTTTGTCGAGGTCGGTTTCTTCTCCGACCAACTCCAAATTGATTTCTTTTTTCAGGTTCCGAGCAAGGTCACGAACCAAGCGAGGAAAACGCCCAAAGACTTTCTTAATGGGCTGCATGCGGGTTTTCATTACCGCAGTTTGCAGGTCTGCCGTTACCACATCCAGATTGGAGACCGCTTTAGCCATGGCCTCATCATTACTGTTAGAGCCCAAGCGAACCAAGCGATTACGCACCAGTACCAGCTCACCCACCATGTTCATGATTTCATCAAGCCGCGCAGTGTCCACACGCACGGTGGTCTCAGCTTCGCTTGCAGCAGCTTTATCACCCGCAGGTGCCGCCGCAGCCTTAACGGGCTCGGGCTTAACCGGCTCCGACTTAACAGGTGAAACCGGCTTGCTAGCTACAACTGGCTTGGCCTCTACCGCAGGTTTAACTACAGCTGCAGGCTCAGGAGCGGGTACCGGCACGGACGCACTAGCTACCGGTTCAACAAACTTACCTTTGCCGTGCAGTTGATCAAGTAATGCCTCGAACTCGTCGTCGGTAATATTTTCTCCGCTCGCTACAGGCGAGGGGCTCACAGCCTGACTGGAGATAGTTTCGGCAGACTCTACTGGCGCTTCAAATTTACCTTTGCCGTGCAGTTGATCGAGTAATGCCTCGAACTCGTCATCGGTAATTTCACCGGCAGGTGCGGCGCTGATTTCTTGCTGAACCGGCGGCGTAACGGCTTGCTCAGATGCGGCGAATTGACCCTTGCCATGCAGCTGATCCAGCAGTGACTCAAACTCATCATCAGTAATTGCATCTGACGATGAATCAGCAACAACATCTGCAGCTACTGCTGGCGGCTGCGCCAGAGCATCCAAAAGCTGCTCAAACTCACTGTCGGTAATGTCTGCACTATCATCAACGGCCGCAGCAGGCTCTTGCGCGCGCTCGACAGGCGCAGCGGCCGGAACTGCTGCACCACCCGGCTCAGCAAGACGAGCTAGGGCGGCCAATAGCTCAGGAGTCGCGTGGGTTACCTCGCTGCGTTCGCGCACCTGGGTAAACATCGAGTTAACGGCATCAAGGGTTTCCAGCACCACATCCATGAGTTCGGAATCAACCCGGCGCTCCCCCTTACGCAGAATATCAAACACATTTTCTGCAATGTGGCAGCACTCAACCAGCGCATCTAACTGGAGAAAGCCGGCTCCGCCTTTGACCGTGTGAAAACCACGAAAAATGGCATTGAGCAAATTCATATCGTCCGGGCGATTTTCAAGCTCAACCAACTGTTCGGACAACAGTTCAAGAATCTCGCCGGCCTCTACCAGGAAGTCCTGGAGAATCTCTTCATCGGCGCCGAAGCTCATTCGCGTGCTCCCTAAAAACCAAGACTGGACAGCAGATCGTCGACATCGACTTGACCCGATACAACGTCTTCACGCTTATCGGCATGAATCTGCGGACCTTCACCCTTGGATGGCTCTTTTTGTTGTTTTTGTTCAGCACGTAACTCGTCGTGGTTATGCTGAATGCCGGTATAGCGATCAATCTGTGAAGCCATGCAGACCAACTTGAGCAAATTCCTTTCAACCTCGGTGACCATACTGGTAACCCGTTTGATGACCTGCCCGGTTAGATCCTGAAAGTCTTGCGCCAACAAAATATCATTCAAGTGCGCAGACACCTTGGTGGTGTCGCGATCACTTTGTTCAAGGAACGACTCGATACGCTTGGCCAACTCACGAAACTCATCAGCACCCACTTCGCGGCGCATAAAGCGCGCCCAATCGGCACCCAACAGTCGTGACTCAGAACCAATATCGTTAACCAGAGGTGCACTCTCCTCAACCAAGTCCATCGTGCGGTTGGCCGCTTTTTCGGTCATCCGCACAACATAGTTAAGGCGCTCGCTGGCATCACTGATTTCAGAAACCTCAGCCGCATGGGTGCCACTTAGGTCTACTTGAAAGTTAACGATTGAATTGTGCAACTCACGGGTCAGCTTGCCCACCTCATGATAGAGGCCTTGATCACGGGCTTTGTTTAAATCGTGAATGACTTCAATTGCCCCACTGAAATTCCCGCGTTCAAGACTTTCCATCAGAGAACGGGCGTGGGTTTTTAGACTCGACTCAAGGTCAGTCATTTGCGGCTCTTCATGCTCCATAGTGCCCTCGCGACCGACATCAGCCGTTAACCCGCTCAAAGATCTTATCGATCTTCTCTTTCAGCACTTGAGCTGTGAAAGGCTTAACCACATAGCCATTCACGCCAGCTTGCGCTGCTTCGATAATCTGGTCACGCTTGGCCTCAGCCGTCACCATCAACACTGGCAACTGCTTAAGGCGCTCATCAGCGCGCACGGCTCGTAACAGGTCGATGCCGGTCATCCCAGGCATGTTCCAGTCCGTTACCAGAAAATCAAAACTGCCGCTTTGCAACATAGGCAGCGCAGTGACGCCATCATCGGCCTCCGCGGTGTTGGTGAATCCCAAGTCACGCAAGAGGTTCTTAATGATTCGCCGCATTGTCGAAAAGTCATCGACGATGAGGATTTTCATGTTCTTGTCCAAATCGACCTCCGTACAGTCCTAAGCATGCCCAAAAGCCGGGCATGCCGTGAAAACGTGAATTTGACGTTTTGCTCAGCGCTCATCACGCCATTCAGCCAAGCGTGCGCGCAAGCGCGCGGCGCACTGACTGTGTAATTGACTAACGCGCGACTCACTAACCCCCAGTACCTCGCCGATTTCTTTGAGGTTAAGCCCCTCATCGTAATACAGCGATAAAATCAACCGCTCGCGTTCCGGCAGGTTAGCTATGGCTTCAGCCAAGGCGATCTGAAAGCGTTCATCTTCTAGATCCCGGGAGGGCTCCATTTGAGCCGTTCCCGTGTGCTCACGCACACCGCCCGCTTCGTTTTCTTCTAACAGATCATCAAAGCTAAACAGGCGGCTGCCTAAAGTATCGCTGAGAATGCCGTAGTAATCCTCGAGACTCAATGTTAGTTCGGCCGCAACCTCATGATCTTTAGCGTCGCGCCCCACTCTTGCTTCAATTCTTCGAATGGCATCGCTGACCATTCGCGTATTGCGGTGCACCGAGCGTGGAGCCCAATCACCTTTACGCACATCATCAAGCATAGCGCCACGAATACGAATACCCGCGTAAGTTTCAAAACTTGCACCCTTGCCGGCATCGTATTTGGTTGAAGCTTCAAGCAAGCCAATCATGCCGGCCTGAATCAAGTCATCTACTTGCACGTTAGCTGGTAATCGGGCGAGCAGGTGGTAAGCAATACGTTTAACCAACGGTGCGTATTGTTCAATAAGTTGATGCCGGGAGTCCTGTGCCTGCGCTTTGCTATACATGCGAAGTCCCATAGCGGCTGTCATAGGCTAGTGTCTGCAGTCGAGCTCTGTACTAGGCGCTCAACGAAAAACTCTAGATGTCCACGCGGATTGGCAGGCAATGGCCATGCATCAACTTTCTGAGCAATAGCCTTGAATGCCAACGCGCACTTTGATCGCGGAAACGCTTCATAAACGGCGCGCTGCTTTTGCACGGCCTTACGCACCGATTCGTCGTAAGGCACAGCACCCACATATTGCAGTGCAACATCAAGAAAACGGTCAGTAACCTTAGTCAGCTTAGCAAACAGGTTGTGCCCTTCTTGCGGACTGTGAGCCATGTTGGCCAATACCCGAAAACGGCTCATTCCGTAATCACGATTGAGCAGTTTAATCAGTGCATAAGCATCGGTAATCGAGGTGGGTTCATCGCACACCACCATGATGACTTCTTGCGCGGCACGCACAAAGCTCACCACGCCATCGCCAATACCGGCAGCAGTGTCAACAATCAGTACATCGACATTATCGCTAATGTCACTAAACGCCTGAATCAAACCGGCATGCTGCATGGGCGATAACTGCACCATGCTTTGCGCACCCGAAGCCGCAGGCACGATACGAATACCACCGGGGCCCTGCAGCAAGACATCGCGCAAATCGCACTCACCGGCGATCACATCTTCTAAGGTGCGCTTAGCAGTCAGGCCCAGCAATACATCGACGTTGGCCAAACCCAAGTCGGCATCCATCAGCAGCACGCGCCGACCTAGATCGGCCAAGGCCAGTGCCAAATTTACCGACACATTAGTCTTGCCAACGCCGCCTTTGCCGCCGGTCACTGCAATCACCTGTACGGGATGCTTACTACTCATGCTGTTTTAACACCTTGTGTTTCTGGACTGGAGTCGTCTGGCTGAAGCTCAGCGGCAAACGATACAAGGTACTGCTAGAAAAAATTCATTACCGGCGTCACTTCAACCCGCCTGCCGCGCAGGCTGCTGATACAAACCTGCAAACATATCGGCCATGGCATCTTCACTTGGATCTTCTGGCACTTGCAGGCGCACGGCACGGCTAACTAACTGGTGGCTGCGCGGCAACTGCAAGTCATCCGGAATCCGTGGGCCATCAGCCACATAGGCTACCGGCAGGCGCTGGCTGATAGCCAGCCCTAAAACCTCACCCAAGCTGGTTGCTTCATCTAATTTTGTAAGGATACAGCCTGCCAAACCGCAATGCTTATAACTATGGTAGGCGGCCTTGAGCACTTGGCTCTGACTGGTTGCCGCCAAAACCAAATAATTTTTGGCTTTTATCCCGCGACCCGCCAAGGTTTCTAGCTGCATGCGCAGTGCCGGATCGCTCGCTGGCAGGCCCGCAGTGTCGATTAACACCACCTTACGACGCGCCAACGGCGCCAGCACTTGGGTCAGCGATTGCCCCGGATCGACATGCGACACCGACACATTAAGAATCCGCCCCAAGGTTTTTAACTGCTCCTGCGCGCCAATCCGATAGCTATCCATGCTCACCAAAGCAATATTGTGCGCGCCGTATTTAAGGACATAACGCGCGGCCATCTTAGCCAGCGTGGTGGTTTTACCCATGCCCGCCGGCCCCACCAAAGCAATCACCCCACCCTCTTCGAGCGGTTCGGTAGGCACGACGGCAATCGCATGGGCCAAATGCGCGAGCAGCATCCGCCACGCTTGGCGTGGCTCGCTAACGTTCGCCACTTTCTCCAATAGGGCACGGGCCAGTTCAGCCGATATGCCCATACGTTGCAGGCGACGCCACAAATTAGCCTGTTGCGGCTTGCGAGTTTGCAACTGTCCCCAGGCGATTGAGCCTAATTGCACCTCAATCAGCTCACGCAAGCCATGCAACTCAAAGCGCATAGCCTCCAGAACCCGCTGATCCACCGCAGGTGCCACAGCAGCCACCGCCGAAGGCTTGGGCCGCGACACTGCCGGCGCACGCTCAGGTGCTGCTTTGCCGGGGGCTGCGAAAAGCTGGCCATCTTTCGCGCTATCGGCCTGAACCCGAGTACTTAACTCGGTTTGCGCCGACGCAATCCGCGCCTGGGTTTTACGCAGCTCAGACTCCAGCTCAGCATTTGGCTGGCGGCTCGGCGCGGCAGGTACCTGATAGTCCAAGGCGGCAGTCAACTCAACGCCACCCGCCACTCGGCGGCTTCCAATGATTGAGGCGTCAGCGCCCAACTCATCACGAACCAACTTCATGGCTTGACGCATATCGGCGGCGAAAAAGCGTTTGACTTGCATGGCCTAAGACCTCAGTTCTGTCCCACCGTAGCGACGATGGTAACCTGCTTATTATCCGGAATTTCTTGGTAGGCCAGCACGTGCATATTCGGCACTGCCAGACGCGCAAACCGCGAAAGCATCGCTCGAACCGGACCGGCCACTAACAAAATT
Source organism: Pseudomonas sp. (assembly GCA_037968715.1). Lineage (GTDB taxonomy): Bacteria > Pseudomonadota > Gammaproteobacteria > Pseudomonadales > Pseudomonadaceae > Aquipseudomonas. The sequence goes on along the minus strand of JBBKVZ010000150.1, from coordinate 21,391 downwards.
GCCGGCTTGCCGAGCATCTCCTGACGCTGCGCTGCATCTACCAAGGAACGCTGTAGCTTCTCAGCCATACCCGGTTCCAAAAGAATGCCTTCTTCGGAGCCTTGTCCGGCCTTCTGAATACTGTTGAGCAAGATCTGTTCCAACCTTGGCTCAAGGGTGATAACAGGCAGCTCCGGCTCTAGTCCCACAACGCTTTGCACGATTGCACGGGCCAACGCTACACGCACCGCCACCACCATCGCGGCGGGATCTTGACTCTTACTGGCGACATTGGCGATGGTCTCAGCGATGGTGCGAATATCGCGGACCGGCACCTGCTCCTGCAGCAATGCTTGCAACACTTTCAGCAAGGTCGACAGCGATACGGTCCCCGGCACCAGCTCTTCAGCCAGCTTGGGCGAGCTTTTAGCCAGCAATTGCAGCAACTGCTGAACCTCTTCATGGCCGAGCAATTCATGCGCATGCTTATGCAGTACCTGATTGAGATGGGTGGCTACCACCGTACTGGCATCCACCACGGTGTAACCCAGCGACTGCGCTTGATCACGCTGACTGGCATCGATCCACACCGCCTCCAGACCAAACGCCGGATCCTTGGCGGCAATGCCATTCAGTGGACCAAATACCTGACCGGGGTTGATTGCCAGCTCTCGGTCTGGGTAGACCTCCGCCTCAGCAACACTCACCCCCATCAAGGTCAGACGGTAGGCGTTGGGCAGCAGGTCAAGGTTGTCGCGGATATGCACTGAAGGCATCAAAAAGCCCATCTCTTGCGAGAGCTTTTTGCGTACGCCCTTGATCCGCGCCAGCAACTGACCACCCTGCGCGCGATCCACCAGCGGAATCAGCCGGTAGCCCACTTCAAGGCCGACCATATCCACCGGCGTTACATCATCCCAGCCCAGCTCTTTGGTTTCTTGCGCCCGCGCTGCCGGCACTAATTCTTGCTGACGCTGCACTTCATGCACGGCCTCTTCCTTAACCTGACGCTGCTTGTTGGCAATCCAGTACGCCCAACCGGCAGCAGCCAAACCAAGACTAATAAAGGAGAAATGCGGCATCCCCGGCACCGAGCCCATGGCGATCATAATGACCGCCGCGACGGCCAACGCCCGTGGCGAGGCAAACATCTGCCGATTAACCTGCTCACCCATGTCCTCAGAACTGGACACCCGCGTTACCATAATCGCGGAAGCTGTAGAGAGCAGCAGCGATGGAATCTGCGCCACCAGACCATCACCGATGGTCAGCAAGGTATACACCTTACCGGCGTCAGCAAACGATAGGTCGTGCTGAAAGATACCAATGGCGATGCCGCCAATCAGGTTGATAAACAGGATCAGCAAACCGGCAATCGCATCGCCACGCACAAATTTGCTGGCACCGTCCATGGAGCCGTAAAAATCTGCCTCTTGGGAGACTTCGGCGCGACGCTTTTTCGCTTCCGCCTGCTCGATCAAGCCCGCGTTCAAATCGGCATCAATAGCCATTTGCTTGCCGGGCATGGCGTCCAGAGTGAAGCGCGCGCTCACCTCGGAAATTCGCCCGGCACCTTTGGTAACCACCACAAAATTGATGATCATCAAAATCGCAAACACCACGATACCGACCACATAGTTGCCGCCGATCACCACCTCACCGAAAGCTTGAATAACCTGACCCGCAGCTGCGTGTCCCTCGTGACCATGCAGCAGAACCACGCGCGTGGAGGCCACGTTAAGCGCCAGGCGCAGCAACGTAGCAGCCAGCAAAATGGTCGGGAATACGGCGAAATCAAGGGGGCGCAAGGCATAGATGCCAACCAGCAGCACCACGATCGACAAGGCAATACTGAAGGTGAAGAGCACGTCGAGCAAAAACGGCGGGATCGGCAACATGACCATGCCAAGCATGACCAGCAACATCAATGGAATGCCGATATTGCCGTTGCGCAAACCTGACAGGTTGGTGCGCATATTGCCGATCATTTGCGTGCGATCTACTGCCACATTGCCACTCCAGCGATTCAAACTTTTGACGCGCGCAGCGTCTTTGAATCAACTAGTGCAAGAAGCCGTCCAACTTAACCAACATATTGAGCAGTAACCAAATAACCACGAACCAATAGCGTTAAATGTCCGCAGTTGGCGAGCCATGCTCGCGCAAGCAAGGCAAAATTCAAGCGTCGCGACGCAAGTCCGGCGGAATAGGCAGATCAGGCAGTGGCGCCGGTCGCTTGCCTTTACCGGAGCGAAACTGCTTGAGCTGATAAACATAGGCCAGCACCTGCGCGACGGCCAAATACAGCCCCGCAGGAATTTGCTGATCAATCTCCGTGGAGAAGTACACCGCCCGAGCCAACCCTGGTGACTCAAGCAACATGACCTTATGCTGCTGCGCAATTTCACGAATCTTTAGTGCAGTAAAGTCACTGCCCTTAGCCAGCAACACGGGCGCACTGCCCTGCGCCGGATCATATTTCAAGGCCACGGCAAAGTGCGTCGGGTTAGTAATGATTACATCGGCATTGGGTACCGCCGCCATCATCCGCCGCTCTGCCATTTGCCGCTGCAGCTGACGAATCCGCGACTTAACTTCGGGCTTACCTTCGCTGTCCTTGTATTCGTCACGCACTTCCTGCTTGGTCATCATCAGCTTTTGCTTGTGATCCCAGAGCTGAAACGGCACATCCACCGCGGCGATAAGGATAAGCCCGCAAGCCATCCACAGCATGCTCCAACCTACGATCTGCACGCTGTGCATAATCGCTGCGGGCATAGGCTCATAGGCGATAGCGAGCAAATCTTGACGATCCGAGGAGAGCACCGACAACGCCACCACCAAGATCACCGTGAATTTGCCAATCGCTTTGAGCAACTCCACCAGCGCATGCGTAGAAAACATCCGTTTGAGCCCAGCTGCCGGGTTCATCCGACTGGCCTTAGGCGCCAAGGCCTCCATCGAAAACAACCAGCCGCCTAATGAAATAGGCCCGAGCACGGCGGCAATCGCCAAGATGATCAGCAGTGGCATCATCGCTTTCAGCACCTGAGCACCCGAAGTCAGCAGGTGCAGCGCCATGCTGCGATCATCCAGCAGCACCTCGCGGGTCAGCGTAAAGTTGTCACGCATCAGCGTCAGCAACGTATGACCAAAATCAGCACCGTAGACTATGAGAGTGCCGATCCCGACCATGGTCACTACCACGGTATTCAGCTCACGAGAGCGGACCGTCTGGCCTTTCTTGCGCGACTCTTCGAGCCGCTTACTGGTGGGCTCTTCGCTTTTATCGGCACCGCTTTCACTTTCGGCCATAGCGCTGCCCTATCGCTCCTGTGCCAGCTCACGCAGCAACTGCAAGCCTTCACTGGCCAGCAATTGGTAGTGCGCGAGGAAATCAGCCAAACCTAACCAGAAAATCACCAAGCCAATCACCAAGGTCATGGGAAAGCCGATGGAGATGATATTTAACTGCGGCGCGGCGCGCGTCATGATGCCAAACGCCAAGTTAATCACCAGCAGCGCGGTAATTGCCGGCAACACCAGTAGCAACCCAGCACCCAGCACCCAACCCAGTTGACCGGCCAACACCCAATAATGATTGGTCGATAAACCGCTACCGATGGGCAAAGTGATAAAACTCTCAGCCAATATCTCGAACACCACTAGATGCCCATTCATGGCCAGAAACAGTAGGGTTACCAGAATCAGCAAGAGTTGGCCCAATACGGGCACCGAGACACCATTGCCGGGGTCGATCATCGAGGCGAAACCCAAACCGGTTTGCACCGCAATGATTTGCCCAGCCACCGAGAACAGATGAAAAAACAACTGCAAGGTAAAGCCGAGCATTATCCCAATCAATATTTCCTGGGCGATCAGCATGACGGCCTGCAGGCTCAGCGGGTCAAATGGCGGGATCGGCGGTAATACTGGCACCAATACCAAACAAATCGCCAACGACAAATACAGCCGTACGCGGGTCGGAACCAGCTTGGTACCGATGATTGGCATCACCATCAGCAAAGAGGCAATGCGAAACAACGGCAGCAGAAAGCTGCCTACCCAGGCACCGATCTGCTCAGTGCTCAGCTCTAGCATGCTCAGATCCTGTTTAGCCAATAACCTGGGGAATATTCTGAATCAAGTTCTGGGTGTACTCCATTAACTGGCGCACCAGCCAGGGACCCGCCCACATCAGGGTTAACAGCATGACCAGTAAGCGCGGCACAAAACTTAACGTTTGCTCGTTGATTTGTGTGGCCGCCTGAAACATCGCGACCAGTAAGCCGACCAATAAGCTGGGTAACACCAATAAACCGACTATCACGGCAATCAGCCACAAGGCATCACGAATCAGGTCTACCGCCACTTCTGGAGTCATCAGGGCCGCCCAAAATTCAAGTTCATAACGTACCGAAACTACTGGCCAAGGTACCAATCACCAACGCCCAGCCATCAATCAGTACAAACAACATGATTTTAAACGGCAGCGAAATAATCAGCGGCGAGAGCATCATCATACCCATCGCCATAAGAATACTGGCCACCACCATGTCGATAATCAGAAAGGGAATAAAAATCATAAAGCCGATCTGGAATGCAGTTTTCAGCTCTGAGGTGACAAACGCCGGGACCAAAATAGTCATTGGCGCCGCTTCTGGCGCAACGATGTCGGTACGTTTTGACAAGCGCACAAACAACTCAAGGTCTGAGGCGCGGGTCTGCGCTAGCATGAATTTTTTCAGCGGCACCTCGGCATTGGCAATGGCTTGCTGAGCAGGCAGCTTGTCATTCAAATAGGGCTGAACGGCATCCTTATTTATTTGATCAAACACCGGAGCCATAATGAACAGGGTCAGAAATATCGCCAAACCGGTGAGAATCTGGTTCGACGGTGTCTGCTGTAAACCCAGAGCTTGGCGCAAAATCGAGAAAACAATGATGATCCGCGTAAAACTGGTCATCAACATCACAAACGCCGGAATAAAGCTCAGCGCGGTCATAATCAGCAGGATCTGCAGATTGACCGAATATTCCTGCTGACCCTCGGCATTGTTAGACAGCGTGATCGCCGAAATCGACAGCGGATTATCGGCGCCAAACACCAATGGCGCGCCTAATCCCAGCAGCAAGGCAACTACAATACGCAACGCGAGCATCAAGGCTTGTCCTTCTGATCCTTACCCAACAGCTCCATTAGCCGCTGGGCAAACTCGGTACTGGCAGGTTCACTGTCGGGCAAATGCACGGGTTCTTTAAGCACATGCAACGGGGTGATACGCCCCGCGCTAAGACCGAGCAAAATCTGCTCACTGCCCACTTGCACGAGCACTAAGCGGTCGCGCGGCCCCAATGCCTGGCTCGCCAGCAGCTTAATTACCTGTGCACCACGCGGACCAATACGTTGCACACGCCGCAGCAGCCAAGCGAGTACAAAGATCAAGCCAATAACCAGCAGCAAACCCAGCAGCATCTGGCCAAGCTGAGTACTGAGACTCCCGCTACTGGTAGCCAATACCGGAGCCGCCGTCGCGACCGTACCCAGTGCAGACACCGGGCTACCCTCCACAGCCAGAGCGGTCAGTGGCAGCGCGGCAACAAACCCAAGAAGTTGGCGCATAAACTCAACGCAGCTTCTTGATGCGTTCACTTGGACTGATGACATCAGTCAAGCGAATACCGAATTTCTCGTTGACCACGACCACCTCACCATGAGCAATCAGTGTGCCGTTGACCAACACATCGAGCGGCTCACCAGCCAACCGATCAAGCTCGATAACCGAACCCTGATTCAATTGCAGCAAGTTACGAATGGTGATTTCGGTATTGCCCACTTCCATCGAAATAGACACCGGAATATCCAGAATCACATCCAGATTCGGCCCATCCAGACTCACCGGAGCGGTAGAGCGCGCGACAGCGCCGAACTCTTCCATTTTCGCGCGCGGCGCTGCAGGCTCGGCAGCCGCACTGGCCATCATGGCATCGATATCATCCTGATCAGCATCACCCGCCTCGGACAATGCCGCAGCCCACTCATCGGCCAACGCCTGCTCTTCGGGGGAGGTGTTTTCGTTTTCGACTTCGTCTTCGTCTGCCATCGGATGTCCTCGGTGGGCTCTAAATTTGGGTTAAACGCGGCGTATTAACGCTGCCGCGTTACAGGGTCGAGTATCTGGAAGGCCAGTTTGCCTTTGTGTGCGCCCAGCTTGACGGTAAACGCCGGCACGCCATTGGCACGTAACAAAACTTGATCAGGTAGGTCTACCGGAATCACATCACCAGGCTGCATATGCAAAATATCGCGTAGCTTTAATTGGCGACTGGCCACGGTGGCACCAAGCGGCACGCTGACGTCGAGAATGTCTTCACGCAGGGCATTTACCCAACGCTCATCCTGATCATCAACATCGGACTGAAAGCCGGCATCAAGCATGTCGCGAATGGGTTCAATCATCGAGTACGGCATGGTCACGTGCAAATCACCACCGCCACCGTCGAGCTCGATATGAAAGGTAGAAACCACCACCACTTCACTCGGACTGACAATGTTGGCCAATGCCGGATTCACTTCAGAGCTGATGTACTCAAAGTTGATATCCAGCACCGCATGCCACGCCTCCTTAAGGTCGACAAAGGCCTGATCGATGACCATGCGCACCACCCGCAACTCCGTCGGGGTGAACTCACGACCCTCAATTTTGGCGTGTCGACCATCACCACCAAAGAAGTTGTCCACCAATTTGAACACCAGTTTGGCGTCCAGAATGAACAGTCCGGTGCCGCGCAGCGGCTTCATTTTCACCAAGTTGAGACTGGTAGGCACATACAAAGAATGCACATACTCGCCAAACTTCATGACTTGTACGCCACCGACTGCAACATCGGCCGAGCGCCGCAACAGGTTAAACATGCTCACACGAGTGTAACGGGCAAAGCGCTCGTTGATCATTTCCAGCGTGGGCATGCGCCCGCGAACGATCCGGTCTTGACTGGACAGATCGTAAGTTTTCGCCGTGCCGGGTTCGGCCGTCTCTTCAGTCTCGACATCGCCGTCATCAACCCCATGCAGCAGGGCATCAATTTCGTCTTGTGAGAGGAGGTCTTGCACAGCCATTAGTGCATGCTCCTACTGCAGTACGATGTTGGTAAATAGCACTTGTTCAATGGCTATTTTGCCAGTTTCTTTTTCCGCCAACGCTTGCACGCTCGCGGTGGTTTGCTGACGAAGCATTTCCTTGCCAACCGGTGTGCTCAATGCTTCAAAGTCCTGCCCAGAAAACAGCATGACCAAATTATTGCGCAGCACCGGCATATGTTCTTTAAGCGCATCCAATTGCGCCTGGTCACGGCCCATCAAGGCAACACTGACCTGCATATAACGTTGCCGGCCTTTGACATTAAAGTTAACCACGAATGCCGGCGCCAACAATTCATAGACCGCCAATTGCTTACCCGGCTTAGCTTCACCTTCAACAGCCGCATGCTCGTCGTCTTTGGCCTCGTCCTTCTTTTCACCTTTTTGCAAAAAGAAAATCGCCCCGCCCACCGACAGGCCGCTGACCAACAGCAAGGCCAGCACAACTAAAATGATCATTTTGAGCTTACTTTTGCCCGCCGGCTTGCTTTCCGCATCAGCTGCGGCCGGAGCTTTCTCTTCTTTCTTCGCCATGCCAATAATCCGTCACTGATTGCTATATGTCAGCGCTAATGAGGTAGAGAGCAAGTGTTATGCCAGTTAATCAACAATCGGCCTAACAGTGCATTGTTTAAGTCGCGCAGCGGATATACCAGTATGGTCTATGCCTGTCACCCAAAAACAAACACGCCCGGTTATCCGGGCGTGTTTGTGTCTAGGTTAATGCCATGCGCTACTCAGGCATAGTAATCAACCAAACTGCGCGCACTGGCCGAGCCACCAGCACGCAATTCGCTGACACCAATAACCTGCTCATCATCACCACCGGCCAATGAACTGCCTGTGCCAGTACCGCGCTGCTGCCCGTCGCCATCGCCTTGACCCTGTCCTTGCCAGCCGCGACTCATCGACTGATCAGAAACATTCACATCAAGTAGATTCATTCCCTGCTCAATAAACAGATCACGCAAACGTTGCATCTGCCCTTCAAGGGCCTCACGCACGCCTGCATGCGGACTAGCAAAGGTTACATGCGTTTGGTCCTTGGCAATGTCGACCCGCACCTCCAAGCGACCTAAGTCGACGGGGTCAAGCTGAATCTGTGCCGACTTCAAATTTTGGCTCGACAACCACATTACTTTATCGACCACCGCCTCACTCCAGCCGCCCTGCTGCATCGCCAGCGGCTGACCCGGTATCATGCTTAAGCGTGTAGCCGCCGGTGTCTGTTGCCCTATTGCCTGACTTAAGGCACTGAGCCTGGCCGTTAAGTTGTCTGCACGCAGCTCTGGCGAAGCGTCCTTGAGACTGCTCACGCCATCCGACTCAAGCATTTTCAGCTCAGCCGCGAGCCCCTCACCCAGCTTGCCTTCAGTATTCGGCTGCCCGCTCATAGCCGATAACACGCCCGCAAAGTTTTCTGCTGTGTTCACCGCTCCCTGAGCCGTGGCAGCAGCACCTTTCTGCCCCGCCGCTTGGGCCTTAACGCCTTGCTCAAGCGTCAACTGCACATTGGCAGCGCTGGCCAACTCCTCCAGCGTTTGATCTTGACCGGCGTCGCTGTTGGCTGCCACCCCGGCCCCGACCAATCCAGCCACCAACGGATTAGCCAAGGTAGACAACACCTCAACGCCACCCTCCGCGCCGGAGCCTTGTAGCCCCAAGTCGGCGCCGGTAGGTGTGACTGGCACCTCAATGGGCAGCTGAGCACCAAGCCCCAACATCAGCAAAGGGTCAAGATCAGTTTGCGGCTCAGCGTCATCATCGTTGGCGGCCACCGACTGCGTATCATCCGGCAAAGCTTTGCCGCTTGCGGCAACGGCTTCTTGACCAGCCTGTGGCTGCGCGGCAATCGTGGCTTGATCATCGGAGTCTACGGCCGACTCACGAGTGGCCTTGGCTGTAGGCTCAGCTCGTTCAACCGGTTTGTCTTGGCGCTCGCGCGCATACACCTGAGCAAAGCTTGCCGCCTTGCGCTGAGCAGGTTCGGGCGCTGCAGCTGGGGCTTTCGCAGGCGCCGCCCGCGACTTAGGCTTGGCCGCAGGCTGCAGCAGTAGATCAGGGACAACGGACATTGGCACTCTCCAGTACGACCATTAGGGGCCGCTTGGGTGGGTCGTAGCAGAGACAATGCAAGGGTGGGGCCAACTAAATAAACATCTAGCCGATTTTAAGCAGCGCCGACTCAGCGATGACGCTGCAACTCGGCTTTAAACAGAATCCGCACAATCGCGAACTCGCGCTGAATTTGCTCAAGTATGCAGGCCACATCATCAAGGGTCTCACGCCGCGCAAGCTCTTCAAGGTCTTTGCACAGGCTGGCCAACAATAAGGCGCCCATATTACTGCAGCTGCCCTTAAAGCTATGCGCAGCCAAACGCATGGCTTGCCCATCCGAACGCTGGGCGGCGTCTACTAAAATCCGCAGGCGCTCTTCGGAATCCAGCAAAAAAGTCTCGAGCAGCAGTGAGTACTCGTCCTCCATAACTTCGCGCAGGACTTCCAGCACCCCATTGTCGACATGTATGTCAGTCACTTACAAAACTCCATGGTCAGCATACCGATCATGTTTCCGTACGCCCAAAAAACTCGACACTTACACAGCGCCCATCCGCCGAATAGCTACAGCGATCGGTCAATTGCCGCACTAAGGCCATCCCGCGACCACTGAGCATGCCACCTTGCTGCGGCTCAGGAATTGCCTGCGGGTCAAAGCCAGAACCGCTGTCCTCAACCCGTAAGGTCAACCGCCCGCCATCAGCTTCAGGCGATAGTTGCAGGTGAAAGCGCACAAAGCCTTGATCCAAACTAGCCAGCAGCGCACTGCGCTCGGCGTAATAACGCGAAAAACCTTGCGCATCACGTTTAAGTCTAGAGTCGAGACCCATCACGCCATGCTCTAAAGCATTTGAGTAAAGCTCGGCCATTACCGTGTAAAGCGCTCCCGCCTGGCTACGCAACTCCTGCACTTCAAGCAAAAACTGCAGCAAGAGCGGCAATGGATTGAAATGCCGCAAGGTTTGCGCGCGAAACTCGAAACTCGCCGACCAATCGAGCGGGCTCACTTGACCTTGCTCAGAGAACGCTAGCACCGGTCGATTAAGTGTCGACTCATCAACCAACACCACCTCGACCATGCTGACGTCATCAGTTGCCTGACCGCGAAATTCGGTAATCGCCTGCTGAATTTCTGCAAACAAGCGCTGCGGCGCTTGATTGCTGGCAAACACCGCAAGCAATCGCTCCTCGCCAAACAACTGTCCCGCCGCGTTGCAACCATCGAGCACACCATCGGAGATCATAAATATCCGATCGCCCAACTCCATCGGATAAATCTCAAAATGCTCATCAAAAGTTGTTGCATCGCGCACCCCCAGCGGCAGATGCCGGGAGACCAATGGCACTCGCTCGCCAGTCGCAGAGCGATATAAATAGCCATCTGGCAAGCCACCATTCCAAACTTCCACCACACGGCGCTGGAAGCTTAAATTCAGCAATGTGGCGCAGCAAAACACCCCGACCGGCAAAATCCGCTTGAGCTTGCTGTTCATCTCGCGAAGGATTTCCGCCATGGAATAACCCTTGGCGGTCATGCCATAAAACACTTCGGCCAACGGCATTGCACCAATGGCTGCAGGTAAACCGTGACCGGTAAAATCGCCCAGAAACACGTGCATCCCGCCTGACGGCTTAAACGCAGCCAGCAGAAGATCGCCATTGAACAAGGCATAAGGAGATTGCATATAACGGATATTGGCGGCGCTCAGACAGCCCGAATGGGCAACTTTATCGAACACTGCCTTAGCGACGCGCTGTTCGGTGAGCAGGTGTTCATTGTGTTTAACGATAAGATCGCGTTGCTGCAAGACGGTTTTTTGCAGCCGTCGCAAGCGATCCATTGCATTAATTTTGGCTTCAAGAATCACACGATTATAAGGCTTGGCGACGAAGTCATCACCGCCGGCCTCAAGGCAACGCACTAATGCCTCGTCTTCGGTCAATGAGGTCAGGAAGATAATCGGCACCAGTGACTCACCAGCGCACTCTTTAATTCGCCGGGCAGCCTCGTAGCCATCCATGACCGGCATCATTACATCCATCAGCACGAGATCCGGCTGCTCGAGTCGAAACAGTGCTAACGCCTCTGCGCCATTGCAGGCCTCCAGCACCCGATGCCCCTGACGACTGACAATAGTTGCCAGCAACATGCGATCGAGCGTGCTGTCCTCGGCAATCAGAATCGTTAAGCGCTGGCCAGCCATCGACAGTGGCCTCAGGCAATTTTAAACAGCTGCTCAAAATTTGAAATAGCCAGAATTTTACGTACATCTGAATTGCAGTTTACTAAGCGAATTTGCGCATGATCGCCACCGGCATGATCGCGCAATAGCAACAACATCCCCAGCGCAGAACTGTCTAGATAGGTAGTGCCCTGTAGATCAACCACATAGCGCTTGGGTGTGCTGTCTACCCGCTCGTAAGCATCTCGAAATTCTTGATGCGCACCAAAATCAAAACGCCCTTGAATAAAGATAGCCAGCTCTTGTTCGTCAGCAGAAAACTGCGTGGTAATGGTCATAATAACGCTCCTTATTGTTATCAGTCGCTGGTTGCTATGCATAGCCGGCAGAACATTTAGCACTGTGCTGCTAGTAGGGCAACCTCTTTTCAGCGCCGTTGCGTATCGTTCAGCGTTAAGCGCTGGGCCAACTCATCCAGCATCTTTTGTTCGCGCCTATCTTCAATAGCTCGCGCTTCTTGCTGATAGCGCTGGACTAATTTACGTAAACCCTCCAAACGAGCATAGCGTTGTTGCCAAACATCGCGCGCTTTATTGACGCTATTAAGATGCCACTGCACGGCTTGACGCTGCTGACCAATGGCGGTTTCTAGCTGGGAAAGAAAGCGCTGATAGCCCATCAACCATTGCCCAGACACACCCTGCTGACCTTGCGTCAGCCACTGCTGCTGGTAATCGCCGAGATAGCGCTGCAATTCGCCCTGCTTACCCTCAGCTTGCAGCAACAATGTTTGGCTGCGACCCAGCGCACGGGCAGCTTCGCGCTCAGCGCGCTCGGCCATGTCGACTACCGGGACAAGCCTTGTTGCGCGGCTTTGTTGCATAGGTTAAACGCCTACTTGCGGATTAAATAGCGCACTGAGTTGCAAACTGCTCTGAGCCAAGTTTTCACTTTCTGTAAGGCCTTGGCACAGATATTTCGACATCGCCGGTTGCAAGGCAATGGCCAAATCTGTTTGCGGATCACCACCAGGCACATAAGCGCCCACACTGATTAAGTCGCGACTCTGCTGATAGCGCGACCACAACTGCTTAAAGCGTTGCGACTCGCGTAAATGCTGCGCGCTAATCACCTGCGGCATGACTCGGCTGATCGACGCTTCGATATCAATAGCTGGGTAATGGCCTTCCTCAGCCAAGCGCCGGGACAGCACAATATGGCCATCGAGCACGCCTCGAGCGGCGTCCGCGATCGGGTCTTGCTGATCATCACCCTCCGATAGCACCGTATAAAACGCTGTAATCGAACCGCCTCCGGCCTCAGCGTTACCGGCACGCTCAACCAGCTTCGGCAATTTAGCAAACACCGAAGGCGGGTAGCCTTTGGTTGCCGGAGGCTCGCCAATCGCCAAGGCAATTTCCCGCTGTGCTTGAGCAAAACGGGTGAGTGAGTCCATCAACAACAAGACGTTTTTGCCTTTATCACGAAAATATTCGGCAATCCGCGTGCAGTACATGGCCGCACGCAGGCGCATCAACGGCGCGTCATCGGCTGGCGAGGCCACCACCACGGAGCGCTTAAGCCCCTCTTCACCAAGAATATTCTCAATGAATTCTTTTACCTCGCGGCCCCGCTCACCGATCAAGCCAACAACGATAATGTCCGCCTCGGTAAACCGCGTCATCATGCCCAGCAGCACACTCTTACCCACGCCAGTACCGGCAAACAGCCCGATCCGCTGGCCACGCCCCACCGTCAGCAATGCATTAATACTGCGAATGCCAACATCCAGCGGTTGATCGATGGGCTCGCGTTTTAGCGGGTTAATCGTCGGGCCATCGAGTGGCACCCAATCTTCAGCCTTCATCCCGCCCTTGCCATCCAGGGCGCGACCCGCACCATCAAGCACCCGGCCAAGCATCGACATGCCCATCGGCAGCCGGCCGGAATCCGGCAGTGGAACTACCCGCGCGCCCGGAGCAATACCGGCCAAATTGCCCACCGGCATTAAAAATACCCGCCCGGCTGAAAAGCCCATCACTTCGGCCTCAACCTGCACGGGGTGGTAACTGTCTTGGTTAATGACCATGCAGCGGCTACCAAGGGCGGCGCGCAAGCCTTCGGCCTCAAGGGTGAGGCCGACCATGCGCAGAAGGCGCCCCTCAACGATCGGTTGCGCCGGTAAATTAACCGCCGCTTGATAGCCACTTAGGCGCTTGGCAAAACTACAGCGCTCAAGAATCATCACTGTTCTCGGCGGCTGACTCCTCTGGGTCCGCAGCCAGGTCAAGTGACATGTCGGCGGCTGGTGGATTAGTCACTTGCTCGCGCTGCTGTTCGTAGAGCTGCTCAAGTGCTTGCTCTAGACGCGTTTCGATACTGGCATCAATTTGACTATGCTCGGTTTCAACCCGGCAGCCTCCGGCTTGTAAATTGCCATCTTCAAGGATTCGCCAAGTTTCTTCATGGCGCTCACGCAGCGCTTTAACCAGTTCAAAATCTTGGCTATTGATGTGAATACGCACATTACTGGCGCCCATGGGCAGCAGTTTGAGCACTTCGCTCAATACGCCCTTCAGTTGGCTTGAATCACAAAGCAATTCACGGCGAATAACTTGCCGACTGACATGACTGACCAACTGCACCAAGAGCTGCTCAATTTGCTGGTCTTGCTCAGCAATGGGCGTAAGCAATTGCTCCATTAACTGCTCAAGACGTAAGACCTTAACCTGTAAGAGACTGTCGGCTTCCTGCTTGGCTTTTAGTTGCCCGGCATGAAAGCCGTCCTTTTCACCGACGGCAAAGCCTTCGTTGTAAGCATCTTGGCGAATGGCCTCCAACTCATCGAGGGTCAAGGGTTTGACCGCTTCGAGCTCAACCTCTTCGCTTGGCGGCGTGTCAGCCTCCAGCGCTTGCGCCGCGTCTTCAGCTGATACCTCTGGCAGATAGGCCGGCTCGCCCGGCGCTGCCGCAAAGTCAGGCAAGGCCCAGCGATCAAACGCGCTTATATCTTGGGCGCGAATCAGTTCGCTAGAAACATCCTTGGCCGCCATTTTTTTGCGCTCCCACCTTAAAACGTTGCTTAGATCATCGCCTCGCCACCAGCGCCGCCGAGCATAATCTCACCCGCGTCTGCCATGCGTCGTGCAATGGTCAACACTTCTTTTTGCGCAGTTTCAACGTCACTGACGCGCACCGGCCCACGGGCCTCTAAGTCATCACGCAACAACTCCGCCGCACGCTTGGACATGTTCTTAAAGACCTTCTCCTTGATGCCCTCGTCCGCACCCTTCAACGCGATAACCAAGACATCCGAAGACACTTCACGCAACAGGGCTTGGATGCCTTTGTCATCAACATCGGCAAGGTTGTCGAAGACAAACATCAAGTCTTCGATCTGACTGGAGAGGTCTTCATCGACCTCACGGATCGAGTCCATCAACTGACCTTCAATCGTGCTGTCCAGGAAGTTCATGATATCGGCTGCGCGCTTAACGCCACCCATGGCGGCGCGGGTGTTGCTGGAGCTACCGGAGAATTGCTTCTCAAGAATAAGATTAAGCTCTTTCAGTGCGGCTGGCTGCACCGTGTTTAGCGAAGAAACCCGCAAGACGATATCCAGGCGGACTTTATGGTCGAAATGGCCAAGCACCTCACCGGCCTGATCCGGATCGAGATACGCCACCACGATGGCTTGAATTTGCGGGTGTTCGAAACGGATTACATCCGCCACTGCGCGCGGTTCCATCCATTTCAAACTGTCCAAACCACTGGTGCTACCACCCAGCAGAATTCGGTCAATCAAGTTGCCGGCTTTGTCTTCACCCAAGGCCTGAGTAAGCATTTTACGGATGTAACCATCAGCACCCACGCCAAGACTGGTTTGGTCGCCGACAGTTTCGACAAACTCACTCATGACCCCTTCAATCTGCTCGCGCTGGACATTGCCCATATGCGACATGGCCACACCCACGCGCTGCACTTCCTTAGGGCTCAGATGGCGCAGAACTTGCGCCGCATCGGTCTCACCCAAAGAAAGCAGCAATATTGCCGCTTTATCAACCTTGCTCAGTTTGCCTGGCGTGCGTGGGTCACTCATTGGCGCTGCACCCTAGGTTATTCGTCATCGTTGAGCCACTCTTTAACCACTTGGGCTACCCGCCCAGCATCCTCAGCCACCAGTCCTTTGATGGCATTTAGCTGTGCATCATAACCTTCAGTAGGGCTAGGCAGGAGAATGCTCTGTGGGCCGCCGATACTGACTCGATCATCCGACAAGTCGCTTCCATAGCCACCCATCGCACCAAGCTCGACACCACTGCCGTGACCGGCACCGTCCGCAGAGCCTTTGCCGGCATTGCTGATGTTTTTCAGTACCGGGCGCAACACACCAAATACCAGAACCAAGATAAACAGCACACCGAGCACTTGCTTGATGATGTCCCAGAACCACGGCTGGGTGTAGAACGGAATGCTGATGATCTCGTCGCCGTCTTGCGCCACGAACGGGGTATTAATCACGCTGACACTGTCGCCACGACTGGCATCAAAACCCACCGAGTCCTGCACCAAGCGAGTAAAGCGCGCCAATTCTGCGGCCGACCAGGGTAGCCTAGTAACTTCGGCAGTTTTGGCGTCAACCTTAAATTGATCATCCAGCACCACGGCCACCGACAAACGACGCAAACGGCCCTGCTGCTGCTTGGTATAGCTAACCGAACGATCTAATTCATAATTGCGTGTTGACTGCTCGCGTTTGTCAGCTGGAAACGGCGCCAGCATCGGCTGGCCAGTGGCCGGATCAATCACCTGCTGGCCGTTGGCATCCAGCAACGGATTACCGGCGGCAATTGCCGGCGGCGCACCAGCTGCTGCGCCGCCGGTTGTCTGCGGCGCGGCGGACGGCCCCGGTGGCTGATTGCTCAGCGCACCCGGCACGCCTTGCGCGCCCAAGCTGCTTTGGCGCTGCTCATTAACTTTCTGCTCGCTGCGCAGCGCCGGCTGATCGGGGTTAAACATCTCCGAGGTCGACTCTACTGCGCTGAAATCCACATCTGCCGAGACTTCCGCTTTATAGCGGCCACTGCCCAGCACCGGCTGCAGAATATTGTGTACCCGCTGAGTGAACATGCTCTCCATGCGCCGGCTGTAATCGTACTGCTTACCGGCCATGCTCAGCTCGGAGTTCTCGGCCTGATCAGACAATAGCCGACCCTTTTGATCGACCACCGTCACCTGTGATTTGTCCAACTCCGGCACACTGGTGGCCACCAGATTAACAATCGCCATAACCTGACCCGGCTCCAAGCCGCGCCCCGGATATAACTCAACCAGCACGGACGCGGTGGGCTTGCGCTCATCACGCACAAACACTGAACTCTTCGGGATAGCCAAATGCACGCGCGCCGCTTTGATGTTATTCAGGCTCGACACGGTACGGGCTAATTCGCCTTCAAGGCTGCGCCGGTAGCGCGTCGTCTCCATAAACTGACTAGTGCCCAAGCCTTGCTCTTGGTCGAGCATTTCAAAACCATGATTACCGTCTGTTGGCGCCACACCGGCGGCGGCCAATTTCAGGCGCGCACGCGGCAGGTCCTCGGCTTTAACCAGCAAGGCACCTGAGTTGGGTTCAAGGGTGTAAGCGATGTCGGCCGCAGTCAGCGTCTCGATCACCTGATTAGTGTCCAGGCCGGACAAGCTGCCATACAGCGGACGGTAATCAGGTTGCTGCGACCACAACACCACGGCAAAGCCGATCGCCACACTGGCCGCCAAGCCAACTAGCAAACCCACCTGACGTAGCATGGTCATCGCAGCTAAGTTTTCTAAAAACGCCAGGCCGAACAGCGGCGCGGCGGCTGGCGCGGCGCCTGTGGTTGCCGGCAAGGTATCGAGGGCGGTGGCCATGATTTATTCTCGCTCTTAAACCGGCATCTGCATGATGTCTTGATAAGCCTGCATCAGCTTATTACGCACCTGGGTTACCGCCTGGAACGAGACACTGGCTTTTTGCGAGGCAATCATCACGTCGGTCAAATCCACCCCGCTCTTACCAATTTCAAACGCGGTGGACAACTGACTAGAGGCTCGCTGGGTATCGTTAACTTTATTAACTGCCTGGCCAAGCATATCCGCGAAGCTCGGCGCTCCCACCTCTTGCACACTCGCAGTGGGTTTCGGGCGTGCCATCGCCTCGGTCTGCATGGAGCGCATTTCCAACATCAGGCGATTAAATTCGATACCTTGGCTCATCACAATCCTCCACTGGCCGCGGTTTTTTGACGCTTCGCGGCGCGATAATTAGAGGGTTGCAACAAGGGTGCCAGCCCGCGACGAAATTCCGACTTAGTAGCAAACTTTAAGCATAAGCCGCGCGGAGTTTGCCAGCACGGCATAACAGCCAAAGGCCGTGAACACTGGCGTGCGCACGGCCTTTGATATGGCGATAGCCCATTAACTGGCGAACAGCTGGGACTCCACATCCATACCCGCATCACGCATCTGCGCCAGTTTGTAACGCAAGGTACGCGGGCTAATGCCCAGGCGATCAGCCGCTTCCTTACGGCGGCCACGTTCAGCCCGCAAGGTGTCAATAATCAGTTGGAACTCACGCCGGCGTAAATCCTCGCCCAGCGCGCCATTGGCCACAGCCGCACCACTGTCCACCCAGACCCGATCAGCAAAGCCAGGCGTGCTCTGCACCGGCTGCGCCGCGACGGCCTGCGGTAGTAACTGCGGACTAATGGCCTGGCCGATCTGCGTGCCCAAGCAAAGGTCTTGCGGCTGAATCAAACCGCCCTGCTGCAAAATCAGCGCACGCTGAATAGCGTTATCCAGCTCACGCACATTGCCCGGCCACGGGTGGGTGGTCAGACACGCTTGTGCCTGGGCAGACAAATGCACCGGCGCATGATTCATTTTTTTGACGTGCTTAGCCAGCAAGCGCTCGGCCAGCGGCAGAATATCGCCGGTACGCTCGCGCAAAGGCCGCCACTCCAGCGGAAAGACCGACAAGCGGTAATAAAGGTCTTCACGAAAGCGCCCCGCCGCTACCTCTCCAGCCAAGTCACGGTTGCTGGTGGCCAGCACACGAATATCCAGAATAATCGGCTTACGGGCGCCCACACGCTCAACTTCGCGCTCCTGTAACACGCGCAAGAGCTTGGCTTGCAAGCCCAAGGGCATTTCAGAAATCTCATCGAGCAAAATACTGCCGCCCTCGGCCAACTCAAACTTGCCGGGAGCGGCGGCAATCGCCCCAGTAAAAGCGCCTTTCTCGTGGCCAAACAAAGTGGCCTCAAGCATGTTGTCTGGAATCGCCGCACAGTTAATGGCAATAAAGGGCTTCTTCGCACGAGGCGATTGCTGATGGATATAGCGCGCCAGCACCTCCTTGCCGGTGCCCGATTCACCGGTAATCAACACCGTGGAATCGCTTTGCGCCACCCTTGCCGCCAACTCCAGCAATTGCAGACTGGCGGGCTCACACGCCACCGGCCCGTCGCCATCACTCGCCGTAAGTTGCCCCAGAGCATGCCGAGCCACTAAGTCGAGCAAGATTTTCGGTTCAAAGGGCTTCAGCAAATAATCGGCCGCGCCTTGGCGCATCGCATCCACCGCCCGCTCAACCGCACCGAAGGCCGTCATCAGCAACACTGGAAGCTGTGGATAGCGGGTGCGAATGGCGGCCAGCAACTGATGACCATCCATGCCGGGCATATTCACATCACTAATTACCAGGCTGTACGACTCTTGCGTCAGCGCTTTAAGCGCGGCCTCGGCACAATCCACCGCAAGGTACGCGTGCCCGCCAAGTGCTAGGGTGTCCGCCAATGCCTCGCGCAAGGCGCGGTCATCTTCAACCAACAGAATTTTAGCCAGCATGACCTTCACTCCTGCGCCGCACATTGAGCCGCAGGAATCAGCGGCAAGGTCAGAATCGCGCAAGTACCGCGCGCCACCGTAGAACGTAATTGCAAGCTGCCTTGATGGGCGCGCGCTACCGCATGCACCACCGCCAGACCTAAGCCGGTACCGGTGGTTTTAGTGGTGAAGAACGGCTCGCCCAAACGCGCCAATGTGGCGTGATCAATACCGCTACCGTTATCGCTGATGCACAGGCGCAGTGTGTTGCCACGGCTATACATATGTATTTTTAAGCGTGAGGCTGGGCCAGCCGCTTGCAGAGCGTTCTCGACTAGGTTCATCAAGGCCCCCACCAAGGTATCGCGGTTACACAGCAGCTCACCAACGCGGCTATCGCACTGCCAACGCACAGAGCGCTCCTGCACATGCACCTCAGCAGAGGCGCGCAAGGCGGCAAATAACGCGTTCGGCGTTAGGCGATCCGGCAGCGGTAACTCACCCCGCGCAAACACCAGCATGTCGCGTACCTGATGTTCCAGCTCGTATAAGCGTTCCTTGAGCCGCCCAGCAAAGCGTTGCTGCTGTTCGGCCGGCAACACCTGTTCGGTCAAATGCCCGGCATACAGCAGAGCGGCCGTCAGGGGAGTCCGAATTTGATGCGCCAGCGAGGTCACCATGCGGCCCAAGGCCGACAGCCGCTCATGGCGAGACAACTGCTCTTGTAAACGTCGGGTTTCGGTTAAGTCAGTCAACAAAATCAACTGGCCTGGCTCACCATCCAGCGAGCGCGTGGCTATAGCTAGGCGCCGGCCGTCTTTGAGGGATATTTCGTGGCCGTCGTCTTCGCGCGGAGCAAAATTACGGGTAATGATCGAACGCCAGAGCATGCCCAATAACGGCAAACCCAAAAATTCGCAGGCCGCCGGGTTCGCGTCACGCACCACGCCTTGACCATCCAGCACGATGACCCCGCCAGGCAGCAAGTCGAGCAAGCTTTGCAAGCGCTGGGCGAGGCGCTCTTTCTCCGCCAGCTCTTGAATGCGCTGCGCACTGACCTGCGCCAACTGGCCATTTAGCTCAGCGACTTGCGACTCAAGCAGGCTGTACGAATTATTGAGCTGCGACGACATCCGATTGAACACGGCAAACGCCTGTTCAAGGTTGTCACGGTTGGCCGGCGCTGCGGGAGCAGCAACCTGGAGATCAGTGGCGGAGGTAATGCGGGTGACTGTATTCATGGTTCTCTCTCGCGCAGCGAGCCGTCATTAAACGGTCTAGTGAGAGAGAACTAGCAATACTCATGCCTAAAAAAATATTGTTATTTATCAACTAGTTAGTGACGCGCTTTGGCGACGCGTCAATCTACCGACTGATCATCATCGTCGTCGCGACGATTCATACCGTACTTGCGCATCTTCTCAACCAAGGTGGTACGGCGAATACGCAAACGCTCTGCCGCTCGAGCCACGACACCACCGGCATCATCCAGTGCTTGCTGGATCAGCCCTTGCTCAAGATTGCCCAAGTACTCTTTAAGATCCAGACCTTCCACTGGCAACATGGCCTGTGCGTCCACGCCCGGCAGACCGTTAGTGATAGCCGCACGTTCCTGCAGTTCTTCGCGCAGGCTCTGCGCCAACTGCTCATCTTCATCATCGATATAACGAAACTTTTTCGGCAGCTCCATCACGCCAATTACGCCGTACGGATGCATGATCGCCATACGCTCGACCAGGTTGGCCAACTCACGAACGTTGCCGGGCCAGTCGTGCTGGCATAGCGACATAATGGCTGCGGAGTTAAAGCGAATCGAACCGCGTTTTTCAAACTCCATGCGTGAAATCAATTCGTTCATCAATAACGGAATATCTTCAACCCGCTCACGCATGGGGGCCATTTCAATCGGGAAAACGTTTAGGCGATAAAACAGATCCTCACGGAAGCTGCCGTCCTCGATCATTTTTTCCAGATTTTTATGGGTAGCGGTGATGATGCGCACATCGACGCTTTGCGTCTTATTACTGCCCACCCGCTCAAACGTGCGTTCCTGCAGCACCCGCAGCAACTTAACCTGCATCGGCAGAGGCATATCGCCAATTTCATCAAGAAACAGTGTGCCGCCGTTGGCCATTTCAAAACGCCCGGCGCGACTGGTAATCGCACC
>JBBKVZ010000149.1:0-4429 GCA_037968715.1 Pseudomonas sp. | reverse complement strand
AGCAAGCGGTGCATGCTTTTATGCTCTTTGCTTATCGGCAAACACCCAGCCCCCAGCTGGCTGAATATGCCGCGCTGTATGAGCAAGCGCCGATAAAAAATCTGCTGAGTGCCAGTGTTAAGGCATTACCCAAAGTATTTTCCGCACGCCGCGCCGCGCTTAAATAAGCTCGCTGCGGCGCAGGCCTTACGTTGCTGGCCCAGAGTGGCTAGTAGGCTGTGCAAACCCTAGGTTTGCCCGCGCCTGCTGCAGACTATGCAATCAATGAGCGGGATGAAACTGCGAGGCCAGCTCACGCAGGGCGACTTCCGCATCAAGCACTTTATTCAGGGCTTCTTCGGCTTTGTCGCGGCTCAGGCCGAGGCGAGCCAATAAGCTTTCGCTAATTTCGCTCTGCGGTCCCGAGCCGATGCCACGGCTGCGCAGCAAACTCACCGCCAAGCACACCAGATTCGGGTAAGGCGCATGCTCGGCCTGATAGTCGGGATCGTGCTGAAAGCGTAGCGCGGTGGACAACTCTTCCGGCATATCCCAAAAACGCATCAACCAAGCGCCGATCTGTTCGCGACTGATGCCCAGCAAATGCTGCTCGATAAAGTTGTGCGATAAATGCGGGTTGACCTCAAGGTGCCGGCAAATCAGCGAGAAGTGCGGCGGAAATACGTGCGCCAATAGCAAATAGCCAAAGTTATGCAGCAGCCCGGCGAGGTAGGTCAAGCCGGCTTCCGGGCGCTGGCTACGCGGCATGGCGCGAGTCAGACCTTCAATCACGGCGGCGGTGTAAATGGCTTGCTGCCAGTAGGGCGTGGCTTGCTGCGGATGGTCTTTTGGCAAGCTGAGGGTTTTCCCTAGCGCCAGGCCCAGCGCCAGGTTGATGACTAGGTCAAAACCGAGCACGCGCACGATGGCATCTTCTACCGAGCGGATCTTGCCGGGGGCGGCGTAGTAGGGGGAAGCGGCCCAGCTAACCACTTGAGCGGCCAGCGCTGGGTCCGTTTCGACTACGCCGGTGATGTCGTCCACGGTGGCGTCCGGATTGACCCGCAGCTTGATGATGCGTTGCGCGGTTTCTGGCAGCGGCGGAATTTCGATGGTTTCTTCCAGTCGCTGCTGAATGCGCCTCGCGGTGAAGGCTTGCACTGCGAGGGTGATTTCGGCGCGGTCATCGTCGGGGCGATCAAGGTTCGGCTGGACCTGACTGAGCAACTGACCAAAGCGTGCGGAGCTGGCCTTGGCCAATGCGCCCTTGAAGGCGTCACTGGAAATCGCCAGCAGTACGCCGGGCTCGCCAGACTCAATCAGCAGGATTGGTTCTTGCAGCAGGCGCTCTTCATACAGGCACGGTGAGCTAGTGAGTGCCGGCAGCCCCGGCAGTTTCCCCAGTTGGTGTTTGCCGAGCATCCGTTCTAGGCGCTCAGGCTTCACCGCGACTAGTTTGCGCCCGGTCAGTTCGGCCAGATTGCTGAGGTCGAGCAGTTGGCTTTGCGGAAACAGCACCAGCAGCGCCCCCAGCTCATCGTCGAGCAGTACGGCCTGCACGCGTTGCGCCGGCAGCAAGCCGGGTTGCTCGAGGCAAACCTCATACGGCAGCGCCAGTTTTTCCAGCAGTTGCACAATGATGGCGGGCGGTTGCAACTTAGCGTTGCTGCTGATGACTGGGGCAAGTTGGCTCATGTTCTGCTTCCTGCGAGGGGAATTGTGTGGCGCGCAACACTCAACGGCCTATTGTCATTGCAGTATAACCAGCAGCGCTGGCCTTGCAGCACTGATTGTCTTGGTGGCCGTCAGACTTGGCCGTATTGTTGGCCGTGGCGCAACCAGCGCTCTAGCAGTGGGCTGACATGTTGCGGCCACTCGGCCAGCAGCCGTTGCGCGGCGTCGCGCACCGCCGGCAACAGGTCGGCATCGCGCAGCAGGTCAGCCACTTTGAATTGCAGCAAACCGGTCTGCCGGGTGCCGAGCATCTCGCCGGGGCCGCGTAGTTCTAAGTCCTTTTCGGCGATGATAAAACCGTCGTTGGTCTCGCGCATGATGCCCAGCCGCTGGCGACCCAGCTGCGACAGCGGCGGATGGTAAAGCAGCACGCAATGACTGGCGGCGCTGCCCCGGCCAACTCGCCCCCGCAACTGGTGCAACTGTGACAAGCCCAAGCGCTCGGGATTTTCGATAATCATCAGGCTGGCATTCGGTACATCGACGCCCACCTCGATCACCGTAGTTGCGACTAACAGCTGTAACTGACCTTGCTTGAACTGCGCCATGACGGCGGCTTTCTCGGGAGCCTTCATACGCCCGTGAATCAGCCCCACATGCAGGCCGCCGAGCGCCGCCGAGAGGTCTTCATAGGCTGTCTCAGCCGCCTGGCAGGTGAGTTCTTCCGACTCTTCAATCAGGGTGCACACCCAATAAGCTTGGCGGCCTTCGTGGCAGGCTGAGCGCACCCGCTCGATCACCTCGATGCGGCGGCTGTCGGCAATCAGCAGCGTATTTACTGGCGTACGTCCCGGTGGCAGCTCGTCGAGGATCGAGGTGTCTAGATCGCCATAGGCGCTCATCGCTAAGGTGCGCGGAATCGGCGTGGCGGTCATGATCAGCTGATGCGGACAAAGCCGGCCATCCACGCCTTTTTTGCGCAGGGCCAAGCGTTGTTGCACGCCGAAGCGGTGCTGCTCGTCGATGATCACCAGCGCCAAGTTGGCAAACTGCACTTCATCTTGAAACAGTGCGTGGGTGCCAACCACCATCGGTGTGCCGCCGGCGATTTGTGCCAGTGAGCTGGCCCGCGCCTTGCCCTTGAGTTTGCCGGCCAGCCACGCCACCTCGATGCCCAGCGGCGTTACCCAGCGCTGGAAGCTGATGTAGTGCTGCTCGGCAAGAATCTCGGTCGGCGCCATCAGCGCCACCTGATAACCGGCCTCCAATGCTTGCAAAGCAGCCAGCGCGGCGACCACGGTTTTACCCGCGCCAACATCGCCCTGCAGCAAGCGCAACATCGGTTCGTGCTGGCTGAGATCGTAGGCGATTTCCGCGCCCACCCGTTGCTGCGCGCCAGTCGGCGGGAAGCCTAAATTGGCTAAGAACTGCTCGGCCAGCCGCTGGCTTTTCGCCAACGGCGGGGCGTGTTGCGCACGCAAGCTGTCGCGCAGGCGCTGCATCGATAACTGATGGGTCAGCAGCTCCTCAAAGGCCAGCCGATGTTGCGCCCAATGATGGCCCACGGCTAACTCGTCGAGGTCGGCATCCGGCGGCGGGCGATGCAGGTAGCGCAGCGCCTGATCCAGCGGGCTGAGTTGGTATTCGTCGGCCAACTCTGCCGGTAGCCAGTCGGGCAAGCTGTGTGGGCTCAGACGCGCTAGCGCTTGTTCGCTGAGCTGGCGCAGGCGTTGCTGGGTCAGGCCTTCGGTGGTCGGATAAATCGGTGTCAGGTTTTGTTCCAGCGCCGCCGGTTCAGCGTCGTTAAGCGTGCGGTATTCCGGATGGTAAATCTCCAGCCCGGAGGCACCCGGGCGCGCTTCGCCGTAACAGCGCAGATGCGTGCCACGCTTAAGGGCGTCTTTTTGCGCGGTACTAAAATGGTAAAAACGCAGGCTCAGGGTGCCCGTGCCATCGCTCAACCGCACCAGTAAACTACGCCGCCGGCCCATCAATACATCGGCGCCGGCCACTACGCCCTCGACCACTGCATCTTGGCCCGGCCTTAATGCACCAATCGGTACACAACGGGTGCGGTCCTGATAACGCAATGGCAGGTGAAAGAGAATGTCTTGCAGGGTTTCCAGGCCAACCCGCGCGAGCTTCTCGGCCAGCGCGGCGCCGACACCTTTTAGCTCGGTAACCGGGATGTGCGAGAGGGCTGTCATGCTGGGCTGTTGCGACCTTGTGGCTGGGCCACTGAGCACAGACGGATCGAGTCGGCCAGCACATCAATCGCCTGCGGGCGTGGGAAGCTGGCGCGCCAAGCAATGGCAATGCTGCGGTACGGCACCGGCGGGCTCAGTGGCCGCACCGCGATAATGCCCGGCGCGTAGTGATGGCTGTCCACTGCGGAGAGCGGCAACACCGAAATTCCCAAGCCCGAGGCGACCATATGGCGGATGGTTTCCAGTGAGCTGGACTCCACTGTGGTGTGCTGCTCGTCGCCCTTGCGCACCGTCGGGCAGGCTTCCAATACCTGATCGCGAAAGCAGTGGCCCTCGCCCAGCAGCAGCAGGCTCTTGTCGTTAAGCAGGGCGCTGTCGATGCTGGTTTTTGCCGTCCATGGGTGATCGGCCGGCATCAGCACATAGAACGGCTCGTCATACAGGGTCTTGGTCAGCACGTCGGCTTCAGCAAACGGCAGGGCGATGATGATCGCGTCCAGCTCGCCATTGCGCAGTTTGTCGCGCAACACATGGGTGAAGTTTTCTTCGATAT
This sequence comes from Pseudomonas sp., assembly GCA_037968715.1. Lineage (GTDB taxonomy): Bacteria > Pseudomonadota > Gammaproteobacteria > Pseudomonadales > Pseudomonadaceae > Aquipseudomonas. The sequence continues at coordinate 16 of JBBKVZ010000149.1, read as the reverse complement.
ACAGCGGCATCTGCGG
>JBBKVZ010000148.1:0-5496 GCA_037968715.1 Pseudomonas sp. | reverse complement strand
TTAAGCGCGGCAAAGGCGGCGTTGGCGCATTCAAGGTCGTCGGCCCATGGGGTGGCGTTGCTGTTGAGCATTAGGCTGTGCCATTTGCCAACGGCTTTAGGTAGCCAAGTAACCGCAATGTCGCCGGCCTTGCAGTTATAGGTTTGGCCTTTCTTTTGCCATTCGCTGCAGGGGCCAATGGCTTGGCTCAGCCAGGCGGCGATGGCCTGGTGCTCAGCGTCTTTTAGGTAAATCTCGATATCAGGTTGGCGCATGGTCATTCTCGCTGGCAGATTAGGCTGTGGTTAGCTTTTGTCGCGTTTGAACCAATCGTAGCGGATCGATACGGTAACTTCTAAGTCGCGGGCAATCACTGCGTCGCGACGTTCGACACTGGCGCGCCAGCCGTGCGGGGTCATCGACAACAGGTCGGCGCGGGCTTGCTGGCTGTCCAGCTTGAGTGGGAAGTTGAGGGTTTCACTGTGCGCTAGATACATGCCCTTGGGCACCAGCGCCAGGTGCTTCTGGTCGTCGTACTCGCGAACTTCGTCATACAGCTGCTGGCGCAGTTCCATCAGGTGTTCGCGTGTTGGGCCCATGCGCAGCAAACCGCCGCCGGCCGCCAGCAGGCGATGGGCTTCTTGCCAGTCGAGCGGGCTGAACACACTGGTCAACAGTTGGCAGCTGGCGTTGGCCAGAGGTACGCGAGCCATGCTGGCGACTAGCCAATTGAGCTGTTTGCTGCGCCGGCAGGCTTGCTTCACTGCTTCGCGGGAGATGTCGAGGGCATAGCCGTCGGCATCGGGCAGGGCGTCGGCCAGTTGCTGGGTGTAGTAGCCCTCACCACAGCCAATATCCAGCCAGCGCTCAGGCGCATAGCCTGCGGCCAGTTCGGCCAGGCGTTTGGCCAGTGGCGCATAGTGGCCGGCGTCGAGAAAACGTCGGCGAGCTTCGACCATAGCGGCGTTGTCGCCAGGCTCGCGGCTGTTCTTGTGTTGCACCGGCAGCAGGTTCAGGTAGCCCTGACGCGCGCGGTCGAAACGGTGATTGGCCGGGCAAGCGACGCCGTTTTCGACGGCGCTCAGGGCTGCCGAACAAATCGGGCAGATGAGCATGCTCATGCCAATAACCGCACGAGGGTCTGGTAATAAATTTCGCTCAGCACTTCTAAGTCGCTGGCCAAAACCCGCTCGTTAACTTGGTGAATGGTGGCGTTGACTGGCCCCAGTTCAACCACTTGGGTGCCCATGGTGGCGATAAAACGCCCATCCGAGGTGCCGCCGCTAGTGGAGGCGATGGTGTCTCGGCCGGTGACGCTCTTGATGCTGTTCGACACCGCGTCCAGCAAATCACCAGGCTCGGTGAGAAACGGCAGGCCCGATAGCGCCCAGTCGATGTGCCAGTCCAATTGGTGCTTGTCGAGAATGGCCGTGACGCGTTGCTGCAAGCCCTCAACTGTCGACTCGGTGGAGAAACGGAAGTTGAACACCGCTTGTAGGTCGCCCGGAATCACGTTGGTGGCACCGGTGCCAGAATTCAGGTTGGAAATCTGGAAACTGGTGGGCGGGAAGAAGGTGTTGCCGGCATCCCAGTGCTCGTTAGCCAGCTCGGTGAGTGCCGGGGTGGCCAGGTGAATCGGGTTCTTGGCCAGTTGCGGGTAAGCCACGTGACCCTGCTTGCCGCGCACGGTGAGGGTGGCGCCAAGGGAGCCGCGGCGGCCATTTTTGACCATGTCGCCGATCAGGTGGGTGCTTGACGGCTCGCCGACAATGCACCAGTCCAAGCGTTGCTGGCGTGCTTTGAGGCGCTCGATTACCGCTTTGGTGCCGTGGTGAGCGGGGCCTTCTTCGTCGCTGGTAATCAAGAAAGCGATGGCGCCTTTGTGCTGCGGGTAATCGGCCACAAAGCGCTCAACGGCGATAATCATCGAGGCCAAGCTGCCCTTCATGTCGGCGGCGCCACGGCCACAGAGCATGCCATGCTCATCGATTTGCACATCGAATGGCTGATATTGCCACGCCTCTAGCGGCCCGGTTGGCACTACGTCGGTGTGCCCGGCAAAGCACAACACCGGCCCGTCGCCGCCATGTACGGCCCAAAAATTGTCGACGTCTTCAATGCGCATGCGCTCAACGGCAAAGCCGAGCACCTCAAGGCGGGCGATCATCAGTGCTTGGCAGTCGGCATCCAGCGGGGTCACCGAAGGGCGGCTAATCAGCTCGCAAGCCAGGGCCAGGGTCGGCGAAAGAGTGGGGGACTGGGCAGTCATGGCGGCTCCGCTGCAGGTGTGGCAAAAAGGCCGCCATCTTAAAGCAAAACGGCGGCCTATTGGCCGCCGTTTCGATGCTGCACGATCAACCGCTTAGGCCTGTGGCGTATCCGCTTCAGGCTCTGCGACCGACGGTGCTGGCATGGATGACAGCAGGGCCATGACCACAGCCGCCAAGTACGGCAGCGATTGCACCACCAACATAGCTACCCAGAACTGTACATCCGCGCTCGGCAAGCCTTGCACAATGCCAATGCCCACCGCTGCGCCCCAGAGCAAGAGCATGATGAAAAGCTCTTCGCGCGCCTCGGCTATGGCCACCATGATGCCGTGGTTCGAGGCCATTTTTGGCGTGCGAAAGAACGGAATAGTGGTGGTGCAAAAGCCGTACAGCACGGCCTTGGCGATGGTGTAAGACAGCGCCAGGCCGGCCACTGCCGCCGCACAGGCTTGGCCCATGCTGACGCCAACGGTACGTCGGTAAAGGAACAGGATTTTGCCCAGCTTGAACACAAATAACGCCAATGGCGGAATTGCAAAGATCAACAGGGGCGGATCAACCTGTTTTGGCACGATAATCATCGCCGCCGACCACAGCAACGCACCGATGGTGAAGAAAATATTCAGGCCGTCAGCAATCCACGGTAACCAACCCGCGACAAAGTGATAGCGCTGGCCACGGGTTAGTTGTGTGTCTTTGCCGCGCAGTAGGCTGGCGGAGTGGCGCTTGATGATCTGAATGGCGCCATAGGCCCAACGGAAACGCTGCTTTTTGAAGTCAATAAAGGTGTCGGGCATTACGCCTTGGCCATAGCTGTCTTCAAAGTATGCCGCAGACAAGCCTTTCTGGAAGATGCGCAAGCCCAGTTCGGCATCTTCACAGATGCACCAATCGGCCCATTTCAGCTCGTCGAGCACCGAACGGCGGGTCATTGTCATGGTGCCGTGCTGAATGATTGCGTCGCGGTCGTTACGGGTGACCATGCCGATATGGAAGAAGCCCTTGTACTCGGCGTAGCAGAGTTTCTTGAAGAGGGTTTCGTTGCCGTCGCGATAATCCTGCGGCGATTGCACCACAGCAATTTTCGGGTCGGCAAAGTGCGGCACCATGTGTTTTAGCCAATTTGGCTTAACGCAGTAGTCGGAGTCGATTACCGCAATCACTTCGGCATCTGGCGCGGTGCGCTCTAGGGCATAGTTCAGAGCACCGCCTTTGAAGCCTTCTAAAGGTGCGACGTGGAAGAAGCGAAAGCGTGGGCCGAGGGTCGCGCAATAAGCTTGCACCGGCTCCCACACGGCAGGGTCTTTGGTGTTGTTGTCGATGAGCAGCACTTCGAAGTCGGGATAGTCCAGTGCCGCCAGGGCATCCAGCGTCTGTTTGACCATCTCCGGTGGCTCGTTGTAACAGGGTACATGCACCGACACTTTGGGCCGGTAAGCAACGTCTTCGGTGACCGGTAAGAACGGTCGGCGGCGGGCGTTTAACCAAACCGCTTCAGCCAGCTCGTGGGCCTCAGTGAGCAGGACGATAAATACCCCCAGCGCGCCGAGACCGAGCAACCCACCGACCACCAAGCTAAACCAGGTGCTGTATTGCTGGCTGTAGTCGTAGCCGATCCAAACCATGGCTGAGCCGCCGGCAAAGGCCACCACAGTCAGGAAGGTGCGGCCGCGCTGACGCATGGCGCTGCCATCAATCAACAGCAGGGCGAGGGCGAGCATGGCCAACACCACAGAGCCAATGGCCAGCACGCGCCATTGTGGAATCGCGACGACCGGGCCTTCAAAGGCAAATTTTGCTTGGCGCGCCTCGTTGAACACGCCCCAGTAAGCGCCCACAGAGCCTTCTTCGGTGGCTTTCCATGGTTGGTCAAAGGCTTCAATGACGAAGTAGTTGTAGCCTTTGGCATTTAGCGTGCTGACTAAGGTGCGCAGGTAAATGGCTTGGTCGGCTGGGGAGGCATCGGCACCGCCGCGCATCCGGCCGTTGCTCGGCCAGCCAACCTCGGAGAGAAGGAGTGCTTTTTTCGGGAAGAGTTTTTTCAGGTCTTTGGCGCGCTCAAGGACGAAATCGGTAGCGTCCTCCATCGGCACAAATTCCCAGTAGGGCAGCACGTGTGCGGCGATCAGGTCGACGTGGTCGGCCAACTGGGGGGTTTCTTTCCACACGTGCCACTGCTCTGAAGTGGTGACCGGTACTTTGACCGCGGCACGCACTCGATCAAGGTAGACGATCAGCGCTTCGGGGGTGATTTCTTTACGGAACAAAGCCTCGTTACCGACAGCTACGCGCACGACGCTACGGGTGCTATTGGCCAGTTCGATGGCCTTGGCAATTTCTCGTTCGTTACGCTCCAGATCGTTGCCGATCCAGACGCCGAGGGTTACTCGCAAGCCAAACTCTTCGGCTAAACGTGGAATGTCGGCCAGGGTGCCTTCCACCGAGTAGGTGCGAATGCTGTCAGTGTGTTTGCTGAGCAGCTCAAGATCGGAGCGGATCTGCGCATCGTTGGGATAGATGTTCTTTTGCGGGTTCTGATTCTGCTGAAATGGCGAGAATGAGAAGCCGGAAATCTGCTCTGGCCACTCCGGTGCGCTAACTGGTCGGTTGTAAAGTGCCCAGATACCTGTGAACAGTGCCGCTATTGCGACGAAAATTACTAGATTGAGTCCAAGTTTGCGCGATGACATATAGGTTCAGGGTTCCAAAGGGTGGAACGAAGGGAGCGTGCCGGTGATTACCGGTCGGCGCGCATCCTACCGCGAGCTCTTATGGCTGTATAGCTGTGGCCTGAGTCGTTGTAGTGTCGGATAACAGGCATGCACGATTGCTCTGCTGAAATACTAAACAATGCCTGCTTACCCGCGCTGATTATGGCGTTAAAACCTATGGACATTGTATTTTTTGCGGGTATCTGTGCTTAGCCCTAGCTCTTGGTTGTGCAGGTATATAGGGGCTGTTTGCTCGACCAATGGCGCGTTATCGCCTCGCTCACCTCTATAATGCCGGCTGATTTTTGAGGGTGTGGCATGACTATTGATGAATTACGCTTTGCTGGGGTCGTGCGTTTGTACGGCAATCAAGGCGCTGAGCGTTTGGCTGCGGCGCATGTAGCCGTGGTGGGCATTGGCGGCGTGGGCTCGTGGGTAGCCGAGGCATTGGTGCGCTCAGGCGTTGGCGAGATTTCCCTGTTTGACTTGGATGACGTTTGCCTGAGCAATACTAATCGTCAGTCGCACGCGCTAAC
>JBBKVZ010000147.1:0-5740 GCA_037968715.1 Pseudomonas sp. | reverse complement strand
GTCATCTGCCGACGCTGTACCTCAGACACCCGGTTATGCGGGTGCATGATAAAGATGTCGACGTTATCGCAGGCCTTGCAACCTTCGATGGCGGCCGAACCGGTATCACCGGAAGTCGCGCCCATGATAACCACGCGCTCGTTGCGTTTGGCCAACACGTAATCCAGCAAACGCCCCAGCAACTGCAGAGCAAAATCTTTAAACGCTAGGGTTGGGCCGTGGAACAGCTCCAATACCCATTCATTGCTACCCAACTGGCGTAGCGGCGCGATGGCGCTGTGGGCGAACACGCCGTATGTGTCTTCGAGAATTTGCTTGAAGTCGGCGTCCGGAATGCTGCCGGTCACAAAGGGGCGCATCACTTTGAAGGCCAACTCGTGGTACGGCAGGCCGGCCCAGGAAGCAATCTCTTCCTGAGTGAAACGTGGCAGGTTCTCTGGCACATACAGGCCGCCATCGCTGGCCAAGCCAGCCAGCAATACATCTTCAAAATTCAGGGCCGGCGCTTGGCCGCGGGTGCTGATATAACGCATGTTTCTCAACCTTTAAGCTGAAAGCTGAGCGGCCAGCACGAGGCTGGCGGCTAATTAATTAAGCTGCTCGACGCGAATCCGCACCACATTGCCGATCACGTCGCTGAGTGCTTCAAGCGCGGTAATGGCATCGTTCATGCGCTGCTCGACAACCCGGTGAGTGACCAGAATCATCGGCACCAATCCATCGTGTTCTTCGACTTCTTTCTGCATCACCGACTCAATGTTGATGCCGTGCTCGGAGAGAATGGTCGCCACTTGCGCCAACACCCCGGGATGGTCACGGCCCTGAATGCGCAGGTAATAAGCGCTCTCACAGGCGGCAATCGGCAAAATCGGATGAGCCGACAGCGAGTCTGGCTGGAAGGCCAGGTGCGGCACACGGTTCTCTGGGTCAGAGGTCATGGCACGAACCACGTCAACCAAGTCTGCCACCACCGACGAAGCGGTTGGTTCCATGCCGGCGCCAGCACCGTAGAACAAGGTGCTGCCCGCCGCATCACCATTGACCATGACCGCGTTCATCACGCCATTCACATTGGCGATTAAACGATCAGCCGGGATTAGCGTCGGGTGTACGCGCAACTCGATACCCGCTTCAGTGCGGCGTGCCACACCCAGATGCTTGATGCGATAGCCCAGCGCCTCGGCGTAGACCACGTCTGCACTGGTCAGTTTGCTGATGCCCTCGGTGTAGGCCTTGTCAAACTGCAGCGGAATACCGAAAGCAATCGAAGCAAGAATGGTCAGCTTGTGCGCGGCATCGATGCCTTCAACATCGAAGGTGGGATCGGCTTCGGCGTAACCAAGCGCTTGGGCTTCTTTGAGTACGTCGGCGAAGGCCCGGCCCTTTTCACGCATTTCGGTAAGAATGAAGTTGCCGGTGCCATTGATAATGCCGGCCACCCAGTTAATCCGGTTAGCCGCCAGACCTTCGCGAACGGCCTTAATGACCGGAATACCACCGGCTACCGAGGCTTCAAAGGCGACAATTACCCCTTTAGCGCGGGCCTTGGCAAAAATCTCATTACCGTGCACAGCTATCAGCGCCTTATTGGCGGTGACTACATGCTTGCCATTATCAATGGCTTTAAGCACCAGCTCGCGAGCGATGGTGCTGCCGCCGATCAACTCAACGACGATGTCAATTTCCGGGTTATTTACCACCGCGAACACATCGTTAGTGGTCGCAATTGCGCCGATATCACACTTAGCATTAGTGCTGCGCAGAGCTATCTGGGCCACTTCAATACCGCGCCCAGCACGCCGAGCAATCTCCTCAGCATTGCGCTTAAGCACATTGAAGGTGCCGCCACCGACGGTACCCAGTCCACAAATGCCTACTTTGACCGGTTTCAAACTGTATACCCCATCATCACAATAATCGGCTGAGCCATGCTCATCCGCATAAAAGAGCCGCACCTTACGAAGCGCCTCTTTGTTAGTCAATCCGTTATAACGGCTTATTACTCAGTCGCCAAAGGCGGACTGCCTACTTAGCCTCGAGTGCTAGTTTGGCCAACTCTGGCGCAGGCCGGTAGCCTGGAATCAGCTCACCATTGGCTAAAACGATGGCCGGCGTACCGTCGATGCCTATCAGTTGACCCAACTCAAACTGTTTGGCCACTGGATTATCACACTTCGCCTCAGGCAGTTCTTTACGCGACTTAGCCTCAGTCATCGCCGTCTGGCGGTCTTTCGCGCACCAAACGCTGACCAAACCGTTATAGCCGTGCGACTGCAAACCTTGGCGCGGGAACGCCATGTAACGCACTTCAACACCAAGGCGATTCAACTCAGGCACCTCACGATGCAGCTTTTGGCAATAACCGCAGTCAATGTCGGTGAACACTGTGATGTGCGTCTTCGGCTGCTTAGGCGCAAACACCACCATCTCACTGAGCGGCACGGCATCGACGAGCTTGGCAATCGACTTACTCTTGACCTGCTCGGTCAAGTTAACCGCCTGACCATCTTTAAACTGATACATGTAGCCTTGCAGCATGTACTGGCCGTCAGCGCTGGAATAAAGCACCCGCCCACCTTGCAAATGTATCTCGTAAATACCCGCTAACGGACTGGGCGTAATGGCCTCAATCGGCATTTCTGGATCGATCGACTTGAGCGACTGGCGTATGACCTGTTCAACATCGCTCGACTCCGCCGCATAGGCAAAACTGCCGACTAAACCAAGGGCTACTGCGGTAACAATTTTGCTCAAGCGCATGGACACTCCGGGAAGCAGAAAACTTTTTTTAAGCCGGCAAGACTACCACACAAGCCCGCTGACACAGACCGCATAGGCGGCGCACCAGTACCTCTCATCGGCACTCAACAACCGTCAGCCGCGTGGATGATGCTTAGCGTGCAGCTCTTGCAACCGTGCCCGCGCCACATGGGTGTAGATCTGCGTGGTGGACAAGTCGCTGTGCCCAAGCAACATCTGCACCACGCGCAAATCAGCCCCATGATTGAGCAAATGCGTGGCGAATGCATGTCGTAAGGTATGCGGTGACAAAGATTTGTTTATCCCGGCAACCGAAGCGTGGTGCTTGATTCGATACCAAAAGGTCTGCCGGGTCATCTGCTCGCCACGCTGACTTGGGAACAGCACATCACTGGGCCTACCCGCCAGTAAAAAACCGCGCGCCTCACGCACATAGCGCTCGATCCAGTGCATCGCCTCCTCGCCCAGCGGTACCAAACGCTCTTTGCTGCCTTTACCAAACACCCGCAGCACGCCCTGGCGCAGATTGACCTGTTCAAGACTCAGCGTAATTAACTCGGTGACTCGCAGCCCACAGGCATACAGCACTTCAAGCATGGCTCTATCGCGCAAACCCAGCGGTTCAGTCACCTCCGGCGCCGCCAATAACGCCTCTACATCAGCCTCAGACAGCGACTTGGGCAGTGGCCGACCGAGTTGCGGCATTGCCACCTGTAGGGTAGGGTCTTCAGCAATTCGCCCCTCGCGTAATAAAAACCGATAGAAACCGCGTAAAGCTGATAAAAAGCGCGCACTAGAGCGCGCCTGATAACCCGCCTGCAGACGCCAACTCAGATGATCGAGTAACACCTCGCGACCGGCACTGGGCAAATCTAGGGCACGCTCAAGCAACCAAGCATTGAACAACTCAAGATCACTGCAATAGGCTGCACGGCTTTGCACAGATAAACCCTTCTCCAACCAGAGACTGTCCAGAAACTCGTCAATATAGGGATGCCCTTGGCCGCTCATGAAAACTCTTCAAGGTTAAATATAATGTCCCAGTCTTTCACAGCCGCACCCGACTCCACCAGCAACAAGGACAGCGTAGATGAGTGAAAATTATTACCTACTGAGCATTAGCGGCATCGCTTTAACCGCACTGTTCTGCCAGTGGATTGCCTGGCGAGTTCGCCTACCGGCGATTCTATTTTTACTGCTGGCCGGTATCATTTCCGGGCCAGTTACCGGGCTGCTCGACCCTGAGGCGCTGTTTGGTAAAGACTTACTGCCACTGGTCTCGCTCTGCGTAGCGCTGATTTTATTTGAGGGCAGCCTCACCCTGCAAAGTTCCGAGTGGCGCGAGATTGGCAGCGTAGTGCGCCGCTTGGTAACTGTCGGCGCCTTGATCACCTGGCTAGTCATCGCACTTGGCACTTATTGGTTGCTGGATTTCAGCTGGAGCCTAGCGGTGCTTTTCGGCAGCCTGACCCTCGTCACCGGCCCGACTGTAATCATGCCGATGCTGCGGGTAGTACGCGCTAAAACCTCCATCGCCAATATTCTGCGCTGGGAAGGCATCGTCATCGATCCGCTGGGCGCTTTGCTGGCGGTCGTGGTATTCAGCTTTATTGTCAGTCACGAAGCTGGCGACGGCTGGAGCACCAGCCTGCTAACTTTTGCCTTGGTACTGCTCAGCGGTATTGGCTTTGGCGTAGTTGGCGGCTGGGGCTTAGGCCAAGCCCTGCGCCGTCACTTACTACCCGAATATCTGCACAGTCTGGCGGCAATTGCCGTGGTGTTCACCATCTTCATTGGTGCCAACCTGTTGATGCACGAATCGGGCTTGCTGGCCGTGACCATTATGGGTATCTGGCTAGCCAATATGCCGGGGGTAAATGTACGGCATATCTTGCACTTCAAAGAGAACCTCAGCGTCATGCTGATTTCCGGGCTATTTATCATTCTTTCGGCCCGACTGGATCTCAACGCCATTATCGCCATGGGCCCGGCCACCTTGCTGCTGCTGCTGCTGATTCAGCTGGTAGCACGCCCACTCAGCGTCTGGGCGTCCACCCTAGGCTCGGATCTAAACTGGCGCGAGCGGGCGCTATTGGCCTGGATTGCGCCGCGCGGAATTGTTGCAGCAGCCGTTTCCGCCATTTTTGCCGAGCGCATGACCCAAGCAGGCTTTGCCCAGGCCGAGTTGCTGGTACCGCTAACCTTTCTAGTAATTATCGGCACCGTAGTACTGCAAAGCGCTACAGCGCGACCTCTGGCCAAATTACTCGGAGTATCTGAGAAGGTGCCCAATGGTTTTCTGATCGTTGGCGCTAATCCTTTTGCCCGAGCACTGGCCAAGGCTTTGCAAGAATTGAAGTTACGCGTATTGCTGACCGACTCCAGCTGGGAAAATACTCGCGCCGCACGCATGGCCAATCTACCCACGTATTTCGGTAATGCCACCTCACAGGATGCCGAGGCCAAAATTAACCTGATAGGTATGGGCTACCTGCTAGCCCTCTCGCCCTCCAATGAGCTGAACTCCTTAGCCTGCATCCATTTTCGCCACGACTTTCCCAGAGCGCAACGTTTCACCTTACCTTCGAGCAACGAACGCCGGCGCAGCGAGAAACACCACACCCATGAAGATGTCCGTGGCCGCCCGCTGGGCAATCAATCCCTTACGTTTGCTCAGGCAGCCAGTCGCTTATCTGCCGGTGCTGAAATTCGTAACACCACCCTAACCAACGGCTTTGGCTGGCCAGAGTATCAACAGATGCATGGCCAAAATGCCGACCTGCTGCTAGCAATCAACCCACAAGGGCATGTCTTGGTAGCGAGCCAACCGCTGAGCTTTGAACCGAGCACTGGCTGGACCTTGGTGGCACTAATCAACACACCGCCAACACCAAGCGTTACCAGCCCACCACAGGAAAACAGCACTACACAAATACCAGCAAAGTAAATCAATCTTAAGTTAGGCCGCGTCGACCTCGTC
>JBBKVZ010000146.1:0-4414 GCA_037968715.1 Pseudomonas sp. | reverse complement strand
AGTTGCTTGGATGCGCCAAGGGATTGCTCGTTTAAATAGCTCCGTCGCGGCGTAGGGCGGTGATTTGCTCGGCGCTGTAGCCCAGCCCAGTCAGCACCTGACTGTTGTGTTCGCCGAGTTGCGGTCCGACCGAGTTAACCTCTCCCGGCGTGGCTGATAGCTTGGGGACGATACCGGGCATCTTGAACGGCTTGCCATCGGGGAGCTTGGCCGAGAGGAACATTTCGCGGGCGAGAAATTGCGGGTCACCGAGCATGTCTTCGGCCGAGTAGATGCGGCTGGCCGGCACTTCGGCGCTGCTTAAGGTATTGAGCAGCGCCTCCAGCGGCAGGCTACTGGCCCAGCGGTCGATTACCCCATACAGCTCATCACGACGCAGATCGCGCCCGGCGTTGTCGGCCAAGCTCGGATCGCTGGCTAAATCCTCACGGCCGATGGCACGCATAAAGCGCTGGAAAATCGCATCGCCATTGGCACCAATCTGCACATGCTTGCCGTCGCTGCTGGTGTGAATCGATGAGGGGGTGATGCCGGGCATGATGTTACCGCTGCGTTCGCGGATAAAACCGAACACGTCGAACTCCGGCACCATCGACTCCATCATGGCAAACACCGCCTCATACAGCGCCACATCGACCACCTGACCTTGACCGCCGTTCACCTCGCAATGACGCAGCGCCATCAAGGCGCCGATCACGCCCCACAGTGCGGCAATTGAGTCGCCGATGGAGATGCCGGTGCGCACCGGCGGGCGATCCTCGAAACCGGTAATGTAACGCAGGCCGCCCATAGCTTCGCCCACCGCGCCAAAGCCCGGCTGGTCTTTGAGTGGCCCGGTTTGGCCGAAGCCAGACAGGCGCACCATCACCAGCTTTGGATTTAGTGCGTGCAATACATCCCAGCCGAGACCGAGTTTCTCCAGCACGCCGGGGCGAAAGTTCTCGATCAGAATGTCCGCCTCGCTGAGCAATTGTTTGAGGATGGCAATGGCATCTGGGTGTTTGAGGTTGAGGGTCAGCGACTGTTTGTTACGCGCCTGCACAAACCACCACAGCGAGGTGCCCTCATACAGCTTGCGCCATTTGCGCAGTGGGTCGCCGCCGTCGGGGGATTCGACCTTGATTACCTCGGCGCCAAACTCGGCGCAAATCCGCGCCGCAAAAGGCCCGGCGATTAGGCTGCCGAGTTCGATTACTTTCAGTCCTGCGAGGGGTTTGCTGAGGTCCATCACGGCTCCGCTGTGCAATAAATATCACTTAGCCTATGCGATTGTGGCGGTTGTGGGGGGAGAAACAGCTGCCGCTATTTGCCGTGTTGTGCGGTTGCCGGGGTGAACACGTGCGGTTACTAACGTGGCCGAATAAGCCTTGCTGATTGGCTGGCCGCCTCTGTAAGGTCAAAGGGCTCGCGTTTGCAGGCTTGCACGCGCGGATAGTTTGCCTAGCGGCGGTCAATGTGTGGCTGTCGCGTTGTCGAATCAGGAGCTTGCATGTCATTGCGCAACGCTATTCAGCTGATCACCTACCCCGACCGCTTCGGTGGCAACTTAGCCGGCCTCTATACATTGCTGGATCGGCATCTCGCCGATGCCCTGGGTGGTGTGCATATTCTGCCACTGTACCCCTCGAATGCCGACGCCGGTTTCTCACCACTGACCCATATGGAGGTCGATCCTAGTTACGGTGACTGGGCCGACGTTGAGCGGATTTCCGCGCGTTTCGATCTGTGTGTCGATCTGGTTATTAGTCATATCGCCGATGAGTCGCCGGAGTTTCTCGACTTCGTCGCCCATGGCCAGGACTCCGCCTATGCCGAGCTGTTCGTGCAGGTCGATCAATTGGGTGAGATCGTTCAGGAGGACCTGGCCAAGATTCATATTCGCAAGGAGAAAGAGCCGTTCCGTATCGTGCACCTGGCCAATGGCGAAACCTGCCGGGTCTGGTGCACCTTCACTGAGCGGCAGATTGACCTGAACTATGAGTCCGAACAGACCTACCAGTTGATGGAGAAATACATCGCATTTCTCGCCGCGCGCGGGGTCAAATTGTTTCGCTTAGATGCCTTTGGCTATACCACCAAGCGCATTGGCACTAGCTGCTTCTTGGTCGAGCCGGATGTCTACCGGATTCTCGACTGGTTCCGCGAGACCGGCGAGAAATATGGCGCCGAGATGCTGCCCGAGGTGCACGACCACATCAGCTACCAGTACGCCATCTCGCAGCGCAACATGCGCCCTTACGCCTTCGCCTTACCGCCGTTGGTGCTGCATGCGTTTTTATCCGGCAATAGCCGTTACCTGCGGCAGTGGTTGCGCATGTGTCCGCGCAATCAGATCACCCTGCTCGACACCCACGACGGCATCTGCATCCCGGATGTGGAAAACATGCTGCCGGAGTTGGAAATTCGCTTTCTGATTGATGAGGTGTCGACTCGCAGCGCCGACCCGATCATGCGCCGCTCGGCGGTGAGCGTGCACAGCGTCGGTGCCATCTATCAGCTGACTTGCACCTTCTACGAAGCCTTACTGCGCAATGACGATGCTTATATTGCGGCGCGCGCCATTCAGTTCTTCACGCCCGGTATCCCGCAGGTGTATTACGTTGGTCTGTTGGCCGGCTGCAATGACTTCGCCTTGAGCGCGGCCAGCGGCGAGGCTCGCGACGTTAACCGTCATTACTACAGCCTGGAGGAGGCCGAGGAGGCGCTGCAGCAACCGTTGGTGCAGCGTTTGCTGGTGCTGATGCGCCTGCGCAATAGCCATCCGGCGTTTGATGGCTGCTTTGAGTTGCATCAGTCCGGCGATACCGGGGTGGCGATGGCGTGGCGCAACGGCGAGCATTATTGCCGACTGTATGTTGATTTGCTGACCAATCAGGCCCTGATTGATTACCTCGACCCGCAAACGCTAGAAGAGCAGCGCTTGCGTTGTTGAGGCGCGGTTATAGCTGTTTGCCGTGCTTGGGTGGTTAGCTCGGGTCGGGGCCGGGGTTTCGGGTTAAACTTGGCGCCTTTCTCGCTGCAGATAATCAAGAAGTCCACCCATGGCCCAGCCGTCTACCACCTACAAGATCGACCTGAACCTCACCGACATTGATCGCAGTATTTATGAAAACCTGCGTTTCACCGTAGCCAAGCATCCTTCTGAGACTGAAGAACGCCTGGCCGCACGGCTGATCGCCTATTGCTTGTTCTATGACGAGCAATTGGCCTTTGGCCGTGGCCTGTCGGATGTCGACGAGCCGGCGCTGTGGGAAAAAAGCCTGGATGACCGTGTGCTGCACTGGATCGAAGTCGGCCAGCCGGACAGCGACCGCATGACCTGGTGCTCGCGGCGTACCGAGAAGTTCAGCTTGGTGGCCTACGGCAGCCTGCGCGTCTGGCAGACCAAGGTGCTTGATCCGGTACGCAGTTTGAAGAACATCAATGTGGTCGTCCCCGATCAGACCGCTCTGGCCGACTTAGCCCTGAACATGCCACGCTCGCTGAGCTGGAGCGTGATGATCAGCGATGGCGAGTTGTTCGTTACCGACGAGCGCGGCCAGCATGAAGTGCCGCTGGAATGGCTGGTCGGCGAGCGCTGAGTTTAAGCAAACTGCGCTTTTGTAGGGTGGGCTTTAGCCCACCAGCACACCAGGTTATTGGTGGGCTAAAGCCCACCCTACGGATTTACCGTCTCATTTTTAGAGCCTTTCATGCGCATCGAACCCCGCCCGCTACCTGCCGTACTGCCTTTTTTGGGCGATCTGCCACCGTTACTCACTCGCTTATATGCCGCCCGTGGCGTGCAGTCGGCGGCTGAGTTGGATAAGGGCTTGGCGCGGCTGATTCCGTTTCAGCAACTCAAGGGCATCGACACGGCGGTCAGTTTGCTGGTGACGGCCTTGACGCGGCGACAGCGGATTTTGATCGTTGGCGACTTCGATGCCGATGGCGCCACCGCCAGCGCGGTCGGCGTGCTGGGGTTACGCATGCTTGGCGCCGCCCATGTCGATTATCTGGTGCCCAATCGTTTTGAGTACGGCTATGGCCTGACTCCGGAGATTGTCGCGGTGGCCTTGCAGCGCCAGCCAGACTTATTGCTGACGGTGGATAACGGCATCTCCAGCGTCGAAGGCGTGGCGGCGGCCAAGGCGGCTGGGCTGACGGTACTGATTACCGATCACCACTTGCCTGGCCCCGAACTGCCGGCTGCTGATGGCATAGTCAATCCCAACCAACCGGGCTGCGAGTTTCCTAGCAAGGCCTTGGCTGGTGTCGGCGTGATGTTTTATCTGCTGCTGGCGCTGCGCGCTAAATTGCGCGAGCTGCACTGGTTTGCCGAGCGCGGTCTGAGCGAGCCAAATCTGGCCGAGCTGCTGGATTTGGTGGCTTTGGGCAGTGTCGCCGACGTGGTGCCGCTGGATGCCAATAACCG
>JBBKVZ010000145.1:0-3190 GCA_037968715.1 Pseudomonas sp. | reverse complement strand
TTGTCGCCGGTGAAGTGATTGGGCACCAGATCAGCCAACTTAGCGAACCAGAAGTTGGAGATAGCGGTAAGGATTTTGCCCTTCTCCGGAATCGGCTCATTGAGGATCACGTCGAATGCCGACAGCCGATCGGTGGCGACCATGAGCATGCGCTGGGCGTCGATCTCGTAAAGGTCGCGGACCTTGCCGGAGTAGATTTTCTTCAGGCTTAGGGTGCTGGGAGTAGTCATGGGAAGAATTCCGCCTTTATCTAACGAAACAGGCGAAGCCCGAGGGCTTCGCCTTTTGTTTGTAACCTGGAGTGCCGCTTTGTCGAGTGGATGAAGCTGTCTTCATCCACCCTGGCCACTCTAGGTTTAGCCGAGGTTTTCTTGGATCCGTGCGAGAACGGCGCGGGCAATATCGGCGGGGGCAACGGTGTTGGAGTCTTTCTCAACCGAGACTTGCACGCTATCGCCAACCTTGGTCAAACGCACTTGAAAGCGTTCGGCACTGGCTTCAATTTCAGCCGGATCGACGCTGCCGAAAAACGGCATCCAAGAGAACATGCCTGGCTGCTGGTCTTGGCCGGCATTGGGAGAAAGGTTGATGTAGTAAACGCTTAGGCTGCGGTTGATGTCATCAATATGAATTTGCGCGAGGTCTAACGAGCGACCCACGCTGGACCATGAGCGATCAAGATCGGCGCCGAGGCTAAGAATCGGGTTGCCATTACCGTCGATAATCATGCTCACTCGGTTTGGCGTGTCGAAGTCACGGTTAGCCAATAACGACACCGAACCGCCCTGCTCGGCACTGCGCGAGAAGTTGGCGAGCATTTCATCCAGCATGGCGGCTTCTAAACCAGGGTTACCGGTGCTGCTCGGCCAAGGCACATTAGCCGTGCTGCCCGGCGCACGCTCGACGCTAAGCACAAACACTTCACTGGTATTACGTTGTACGCCTGGCTCGACACGAACCCGCAAGCGAGTTTCGCTGCCGGCTTCGCTGAGGGCCACACGACTACTGAGGCGTCGCGCGAGGCTGGTGGAGATTTGTTCAATCGGCTGCCAAGCGGTACTGAACTCGCCGGTTTGCGGGCGCTCATCGACAATTTTGAAACCGTTGTCTTCAAAGAACTGCCGGGCTACTGGCCACACTTCAGCCGGTGGCCGCTGAGCAACGATCCAGCGCGACTCACCGCTTTTCTGCAGGCTAAAGTCGGTGCCTGCAGTGAGGTTTTTCATTACCGGCGGACGCGGTACTTCAAACTCGCTATCGGTCGAGGCTACCGGCAAGGCGCTGATATTGCCCGGAATCGGCAGCAGCGGATCAAGGCGCTTGGACTTCACCCCGGCAGGCAACTGCATCGGCGCGGTTTCGCGCGCGTCCAAGTAATCATTGCCACGATCACGGAAATAGCCGTCATCCCCCCACAGCCAGCCACAACCACTGGTGCCGGAGATGATTAGAGCTAATACGGTAAGTCCGGCCAGTCGCTTCATGCGCAACGATTCCTCAAACAAAAGCAGTTCCTCGGTTAAACCAATACGCCGGTCTGGCGCAGGGCCTGACGCAGCGGTTCTTGACAGCGGGGGGTAAGCCAGGTGAGCGGCAAACGAATGCCTTCAGGCATCATGCCCATCTCATGCAGGGCCCACTTCACCGGAATAGGGTTGGATTCCATAAATAAAGCTTTGTGTAGCGGCATCAGGCGGTCGTTGATGGCCCGAGCAACGGCGGCATCACCACGCATGGCGGCAGCGCAAAGCTCACTCATCAGGCGGGGGGCAACGTTGGCGGTGACCGAGATATTACCTTTGCCGCCCATCAACATCATCTCAACAGCGGTGGCGTCGTCACCGGAGTACACCAAGAAGTCTTTGCTAACACGGGCCAATACTTCTTTGGCGCGTTCAAGATCACCAGTGGCTTCTTTGATGCCGATAATATTCGGCACTGTCGATAAGCGCTCAACGGTCTCGGGCAGCATATCGCAGACGGTGCGGCCCGGAACGTTATACAGAATTTGCGGAATGGCTACGGACTCGGCGATGTGCCGAAAATGCAGATACAGGCCTTCTTGGGTTGGCTTGTTGTAGTACGGGGTGACCAGTAGGCAGGCGTCGGCACCCACGTCTTTAGCGGCGCGGGTCAGCTCAACCGACTCACGGGTGGAGTTACCACCGGTGCCGGCAATGACCGGTATGCGCCCGTTAACCTGCTGCACAACCCGACGAATGACTTCAACGTGCTCATGCACTTCTAGGGTTGCTGACTCACCCGTGGTGCCTACGGCAACGATGGCGTTGGTGCCTTCTTGCAGGTGGAAGTCCACAAGTTTGCTCAGGCTGTCCCAGTCCAGACCGCCCTGCGCATCCATTGGTGTGACCAATGCCACCATACTGCCCGCAATCATGCCACCGCTCCTGCCGCAAAAAGAGAGGCGCAATGGTACTGTCGCCACCCTCCTTGTACAAGCGCAGCGCTTGGCTGTATTGCGCTTAACCACTGTTAAACCGCCAATCCCAGAAGCACATTGAACACAATCAAGGTTGCGCCAAGCATTCCCCTATGCGCTGCTTTTCGCTAACCTGCAGACCCGTTTGCCAACTGCGGCAAAATCTTCTCTGCCTTAGGAATGCTGCATGTCCACCCCTCCAGCTCGCGAACAATTTCTTGTCATTAGCGCACTTGGCACCAACTCCATGGAGTTGACCAACCTTCTTACCCGCGCCAGCCATGAAAACCGTTGTTCGGTGGTTAGTACACGCCTGAGCAGGCACGGTGAATACAGCGCCCTAGTCCTGCAATTAGCGGGCAGCTGGGATGCCCTGGCACGCTTGGAAACCAGCTTGCCGGGCCTGGCCAAGAAACATGACTTTATTCTCAGCGTGACGCGCAGCGCCGCCCAAGAGGTACGCCCTCAGGCATTACCGTATGTCGCTTATGTCAGCTCGGTGTATCGCCCAGACATCCTCAATGAGCTGTGCCAGTTCTTTATCGACCATAAGGTCGAGCTGGAGTCGATGACCTGCGAAACCTACCTAGCGCCACAGACCGGCGGCACTATGCTCAACGCCACCCTGACCGTGACGCTGCCGGCCGGCACGCAAATCAGCTGGTTGCGCGATCAGTTCTTGGACTTCTCCGACGCACTCAACCTAGATTCGCTGATCGAGCCATGGCGCCCACAGAACCCTTAAGGAGC
>JBBKVZ010000144.1:0-10381 GCA_037968715.1 Pseudomonas sp. | reverse complement strand
AGGTCTGAACAATATTGAGCGGGTGGTCACCGCCACCCTGACCGATTGGTCGCAAGGTGCCGTGCGGACGGCGTTGGGCGAGCACGCCAGTTCGGTAGCGTTGCTGGAAGGTAGCTACAGCTTTACCGAAGACCCCGCAGCCCCGTTGCCGGTAATGCCCGAAGTGGGCCGAGTGGCAATTGGCGATTGGCCGTTGGAGCCAACGCTGGATTGGGGGCGCATGGGAGTGCGCGAGCATCAAGACACCCTAACAGCGAATTTAACCGTGCAAGCTGGGGAGCGGGTGTTGGTTATTGGCACCAGTGAGTTTGTCTGGCGTCCATTTCTGTTGGCCGAACGGCTTGAGCGTAGTGGCGCTGACGTGCACTTCAGCTCGACCAGTCGTTCGCCGATTGCGTTGGGGCATAGCATTGATCACGCCTTGTCGTTTTCCGACAACTACGGGCTGGGGATTGCTAACTTTCTTTATAACGTCGCGCCGGGTCAATTTGACCGAGTATTGATTTGCTCTGAAACGCCCGCAGCGGCGGTCGACCCGACTCTTATTCAAGCACTTAATGCCCAGGTAATCGTTGATGGAAACTAAACGCCCACTCGTGTTTGTTGACCTCGACGACACACTGTTCCAAACCGCCCGTAAAATGGCCGATGGGCCGCGCCATCCGGCAACACTGGATGTGGACGGTAATCCGAATGGCTATATGAGCAATGTGCAAAAGGACTTTGTGAGCTGGTTGCTCGCCACCGCAGACGTGGTGCCGGTCACCGCGCGCAGCGTTGAGGCGTATCAGCGGGTCAACTTGCCATTTGTTCACGGCGCTATCTGTGCCCACGGCGGCGTGATCCTGTCGGCGGATGGCCAACTGGATGCGGCTTGGCATCAAGCCATGACTGACGCACTGACTCACGAACAAGCCCGTCTGCCGGCGCTGAGTAGCGTGACGCTAGAGATTGGTCGTGAGCTCGGTTTTTCTCTGCGCGGCTGGGTCGTGGAAGAGGCGGGGATCGCCAACTATGTGGTGACCAAACACAACAATGAAACCGACGAGGCGCTGGCTATAGTGCTCAAAGAAGTACGTGCTCGCGGTCTACTGGATGGTCTGTACGTGCACGGCAACGGCAACAACCTGGCTTTCTTGCCCCAAGCATTGCAAAAGCGCACGGCGGTACAAGAGTGGATTCGCCGCGATCTAGCCCACAACGGTGAGCGGCCAC
The DNA here is from genome assembly GCA_037968715.1 of Pseudomonas sp. Taxonomy (GTDB): domain Bacteria; phylum Pseudomonadota; class Gammaproteobacteria; order Pseudomonadales; family Pseudomonadaceae; genus Aquipseudomonas. Next base: position 9,166 of record JBBKVZ010000144.1, on the reverse strand, counting down.
GCTTGGGTTTTGGTGACAGCGTTTCGGATCTGGGTTTCATGGGTGAGTGTCATTGGTGGGGTACCCCGGCGCGAGGCCAGCTGGCTGACAGCATCATTGCCGGTGGCAGCCATGAGTAATGCGTTTGCTGGCCTGCAAACTGTCGGCAGTGGCAGCTATGCAGCCGATGATGTGGCCTTTCTATTGCGCCCTATGCAGATCGAGATGACTGCTGTGGAGGAGAAAGAGCGGCTGATTCAAAGCCACAAACGGCACTACTCGGAAATGATCAGCCAAGAACATGCGCCATCCGCCACGCATAAGGAGCTGTATGCCCGTGCCCTGTTGCAAAACGGTACCCGGATGGCAGCCGATGTTCAGTCTCTGGCTTTGGCGCTAAACCAGATCTACCGCGGCTCGTCGATCGCACTGGTGTCGTTCGTTCGTGCCGGTTTGCCGCTGGGTGTGCTGCTGCGCCGAGCACTGGTTGAACTGGGTCGCGATGCCCGGCATTACGGCGTGAGCATTATTCGTGATCGCGGCCTGGATAGGGTCGCACTCGAAGCCATTATTCAGACCCACGGTGCCGAGAACATTGTGTTCGTCGATGGGTGGACGGGGAAGGGGGCTATTTCAGGCGAGATCAAACGCAGCCTTGCCGGTGATGCGCGCTTTCCAGTGGAGCCCCGCCTAGTCGTGCTGGCTGACCCGTGCGGCAAAGCATGGCTTTCGGCCTCGTCGGAGGACTGGGTGATCCCCTCAGGCATCTTGGGGGCGACGGTTTCAGGGCTGGTGTCGCGCTCAATCTGGCCGAGTGACGGCGGCTTACACGGTTGCGTCCTCTACGAGCATCTGCAAGAACATGATGTGACACGCGCCTTTATCGAGGCGATTGAAGCCGAGCGAGCCCTGTTGGCCCCGCAAGCGCCTGCGCTACCTTGGACTGCGCAGCAGCGCACTACGCTGCAAGCTGCTGCGGATACGGCCGTCACTGCGCTGGCTGAGCGTTTTGCTATTACCAACATGAACCGGGTTAAACCTGGCATTGCCGAGGCCACCCGCGCAGTTTTACGTCGCGTCCCTGATCATGTCTTGGTGCGTAACCGTACCGACATGGACGTGCAACTACTGATGCACTTGACTGAACGCGCAGGTATTCAGGTTGAAGAGGCGGGTGCCGATCTTGGCCCATACCGCGCAGTCACTATCATTAAGAGTGTCAGTTGATGACCAAGTGCTCGCCATACGCCCTTGGGGCAACGCTGTATATGCCAGCAACCCGCGGCGACATTCTCGATGTTGTTTTCGGTGAGAAGATTCAAGGCCTGCGATCTCTGGTGGTGTGTCTGGAAGATGCAGTGGCAGAAACCGATATCCAACAGGCACTGGCGAACCTGAAAAACCTGCTGTTGGGCATTGAAGCGCGCGGAGGTCGCCCTGAGGGTGGTCCTCTGCTGTTTGTCCGCCCGCGCGATTCGGTAATGGCCGCAATCCTCAATGAATGGAACTTGATGTCCCATGTCGATGGATTTGTCGTACCCAAACTTCGACTTTCAAACATCCACGATTGGGGGTGTGCAGTCACCCGGCCCAATCTGATGCTAATGCCAACCCTTGAGACCGCTGAAGTGTTTGATCCGGGCGCAATGGTCGAGCTGCGTAGCGCCATGCAACAGATTCTGCCGGAGCGGATCATCGCGCTGCGCATTGGCGGTAACGATTTGATGGGCTGCCTTGGCCTAAGACGTAACCCGGCGACCACGTTGTACAGTACGCCCATGAGCTACGTGATCCCCATGCTTTCTGGGATTATGGGCTGTGCGGGCTTCGCGCTTACCGGGCCGGTATTTGAGCAGCTCAACACGCCACACTTGCTTGAAGAAGAGCTGGCGCTGGATATTGCCCATGGCTTAGTCGGGAAAACGGCGATTCACCCTGCGCAAATTCCAATTATTCACAAAGCTCTGCGGGTCAGCGTGGAGGACCTGAACAGCGCCAAACTGATTGTGAATGATGTTGCCCCAGCGGTATTTCAGTACAACGGTGCAATGTGTGAACCTGCCACGCATTACCATTGGGCGACGAAGATATTGGAACGTGCTAAGTGGCATGGTGTGCGTTATGACGGCCCAAGCGTTGTCGACGCTATGGGTATTCATCAGCTGTCGGAAGTGGCGGGATGAGCACGGTAACTGACAACGGTCGGCAGGGGCTGCCCGTTCTGGCTGTCTTCGACTTTGATGGGACCTTGACGTATCGCGACAGTTTCGTGCCTTTTTTACGTTTTGCATTTGGTAAAAAGATATTTATTCGAAAACTGTTGCGCATGGCGCGGCCGAGTCACTCATACCTGATGAAGCGCATTAGTCGTGACGACTTAAAGGCTCAGTTAATTCGCACTTTTTTGCGCGGTGTTTCGGTCACGTGGGTTGAACAACAAGCGCAATATTTTTGTGATAAGTCATGGGCACAATTAATGCGGCCGAAAGGCCTTGTGGCGGTTTCTGATCAGCTCTTAGGCGGCGCGACAGTGACTATTTGCTCAGCCTCGCCCGCGTTAACCCTTAAGCCTTTTGCCCACAAACTCGGCGTGCAGCTGATTGGTACGCAACTTGAAGCTGTTAACGGCATTCTGACGGGTGAAATTGAGGGGCGAAATTGCCGTTGTGCGCAGAAGGTAATACGGCTTGAGACTGAGTATGGATCGCTGAAAAAATACTTGGTTCGCGCTTGGGGGGACTCTCCCGGCGACGAGCAGTTACTTGCTGTTGCACAAGAACCGCGATGGCGAGAGTTTCACAAAGTAAAACGTAATAAAATCCACACCGCAAAGGCTCCTCAAGAGCCTACTTAACGTGGCATGGTTTTAACTAAATCAGTGGCACAGAGAAATTTAATCCACCAGACAAGGAGTGCCAAATGGCCCTTTCGTTAGCGAAGAACCAAACTATTTCTCTTGAAAAAGAGGCCGGCGGTGGCTTAAAGAAAATCAGCATGGGCCTAGGTTGGGACCCAGTTAAGCCAACTGGTTTTTTCAAGCGACTGATGTCCGATGGTGGCGCCATTGACCTTGATGCATCGTGCATCGTGTTGGATAGCGCCAAAAAGCCGTTAGACCTAGTTTGGTTTCAGCAGCTTAAGTCGCGTGACGGGGTGATTGTTCACTCTGGCGATAATCGCACGGGTGAAGGTGCTGGCGATGATGAGTCGATTGCCGTCAACTTAGAAAACCTACCCGCCGCAGTTAAGTATTTAGTCTTCACGGTGAACTCCTTTACCGGGCAGAACTTCGAAGCGGTTGAAAACGCCTACAGCCGTATCGTTGATAACGTTACCGGCAAAGAGCTTGCACGTTTCAACCTGTCGGAAAAAGGCCAGCACACCGGTGTGGTAATGGCTTACCTGTGCCGCACCGCGGCGGGCTGGGACCTGACCGCGGTGGGTTCGGTTGCCAATGGTCGCAGCGCACAAGCGATTACCGATGATGCGATTGCTGCGGTTCGTACATGACCGTGTTGACCCCGGGCGCCAATACATCGATTCCAGACGGCGCCCTGACAGTAACTGTCAGCTATAGCCCGGTTGCTGGTGCTGATCTGGATGTTTCCGCTTTCCAGTTGCTGGCGAGCGGCAAGGTTCGTGGCGACACTGATATGTGCTTTTACGGCCAGCAGAGCGTTGCCAACGGTGCGCTGCAAATGACTGAAGTGTCAGCCGGGCGTGCAGTGTTTAAGCTCGATCCGAATGGCATTGAGGCGGCGGTTGAAAAAATCGCCCTGACCGCAACTATCGACGAGAACAAAGCCAAATTTGCGGCGTTTTCAGGCTTGCAGCTTAACCTCGCGGGCAGCACCGGCGAGCCAATTGAGGCGCCGATTGCAACTTCAGGGATGCAAGAAACGGCGCTGATTCTCGGTGAGTTTTATCGCCGTCAAGGCGCTTGGAAGTTTCGTCTCGTGGCGCAAGGGTTCGCCGGTGGGCTAGCACCGCTGGCTGAGCATTTCGGTGTTGAGATTGCTGCTGCACCTGCACCTGCACCAACGCCGGCTCCAGCGCCCACGCCGGTGCCTGCTGCAACTCCGGCGAAGATTAATCTGAGCAAGATCACCCTAGACAAAACACGTTCGAGCATCAGTCTTGAAAAAACCGATGGCAACTTCGGCGAAATCAAGATCAATCTGAACTGGAATCGGGGTGCGGCCGGCAAGGGAGGAATTCTCTCCGGGCTGATGGGTAAGCCTAAGGGCATCGATCTTGATCTTGGCTGCCTGTACGAGCTTCAAGATGGCACCAAGATGGTGGTTCAAGCGCTCGGCAAACAGTTCGGTAAATTCAATCAAAAGCCCTTTATTGAGCTGATGGGCGATGACCGCACGGGTGCGGTTAGCGATGGCGAATGGCTGCGCATCAACGGGCAGCACTGGCAAGAGATTCGCCGCATTGTTATTTATGCATTCATCTACGAAGGGGCTCCCGACTGGATGACTACCGATGGCGTGGTTACCCTCTATGTGCCAGGGCAAGCGCCAATCGAGGTTCGTCTCAGCGAAGAAGGCGGCCGTCAAGGCATGTGCGCTATTGCTCTGCTTGAGAATGCCAGCGGTGCCGTTAAGGTAAACCGCGAAGTTAAGTTCTTCCCGGGCCATCAAGAACTGGATAACGCTTACCGTTGGGGTATGCGCTGGTCTGCGGGCTCGAAGTAAAACTGTACTGCCCGCATAACGCCTATTGTTATGCGGGCTAATAAACACAAGGAACTCAATATGCTCGACTGGTTAAAAACAAACGCCACAGCGGCACGCGATAAATTGGCCAATGAAGTGTCCAAATTCCGGAATCGTGAATTTATGGAAGCAGTCACGGCTGGTTGTGCATTGGTGGCTGCAGCTGATGGCTCAATCGACTCTGCTGAAAAGCAAAAAATGATGGGCTTCATTCAAGGTTCAAATGAGCTGAAAGTGTTTGATGCGAAAGATGTTATCCAGTCTTTCACTGACACCTGCGCTAAGTTTGACTTCGACATGCAAATCGGTCGTGCCGAAGCACTGAAGAGCGTTGGCAAGCTACGGGGTAAGGACGACGCCGCCCGTTTATTGGTTCGTGTGTGCTGCGCTATTGGCAGTGCTGATGGCAGTTTCGACGAGCAAGAAAAAGCGGCTTGTCGCTCCATCTGTGTTGAGCTTGGCTTGACGCCAAGCGACTTCGACCTCTAAGGATCCTATCGTGGAAAGTACAGTAATTGGATTTCCGCCGCTAACCATCGCGGTTTTTGTCGGCTTGGCGGTGACTGCTTTAGCCGTCGACCTGGTGACCACCCGCGGCGACAAGCCGGTCAGCCTCACTAGCGCGTCCGTATGGTCGATCTTTTGGGTGATGATCTCCATGGCGTTCGCCGGCTACCTGTATTTCGCACATGGGCCAAGCGTTGCCAGTTTATTCGTCACCGGTTATGCCCTTGAGAAAGTACTCAGCGTTGACAACTTGTTTGTCTTTATGGCGATCTTTGCCTGGTTCAAAATCCCTGACGGTCTGCGCCATCGAGTGCTCTACTACGGCATTCTCGGCGCCATTATATTCCGCCTGATTTTTGTCACTATCGGTACTGGCCTGCTGGCCTTTGGCCCTTGGGTTGAGGTTGTGTTCGCGGTGATTGTTGCTTGGACTGCGGTGATGATGCTTAAAAGCAGTGCTGAGGACGATGATGATAAGGAAGAGGATTATTCCACTCATATCGCCTATCGCTTTGCGCTGAAGCTCTTTCCTACCTGGCCGAAACTGCACGGCCACAACTTTTTCGTTAAGCGCCAAGTGCTCGAAGTTGAACTGCAAAAGCCTGAAAACAAAGGTATGAGCCTGGCAGAGAAGGGTACCTGGTTCGCAACCCCGCTTTTTTTGTGCGTGGTTATGATCGAGATATCGGACATTCTGTTTGCCTTCGACTCGGTACCGGCGGTGATCGCGGTCAGCCGCGAGCCACTGATCGTTTACTCGGCAATGATGTTCGCAATCCTTGGCCTGCGGACCATGTACTTTGTACTGGAAGCGCTCAAGCGTTACCTCGTACATCTTGAAAAGTCAGTGATTGCACTGTTGTTCTTCATCTCCGCAAAGTTGGCGCTGAACGCAACCAATCATCTGTTCCATCACGGCTATACCATTGACCCCAATACCAGCCTTGCCGTGGTTATGATTGTCCTGGCGTTGGGTGTGGTAGCGAGCGTGTTGTTTCCCGGAAAGAAAGACGACGATAAAGACGACAGCGTAAAAGAAACGATTCACTAATCGAAAAGGAGCATTACTGATGGCGCTTTCATTACAAAAGGGCGGCAACCTTTCACTCTCCAAAACAGACCCGACGCTGAGCAAGCTTGTTGTTGGTTTGGGTTGGGACCCGCGCGCAACTGACGGCGCAGAGTTCGATTTAGACGCCAGCGTGTTCATGTTGAATGCCGCCGGTAAAGTTCGCGGCGAGCAAGACTTCATCTACTACAACCAGAAGAAAAGCGCTGAAGGCTCAGTTGAGCACACTGGCGACAATCGCTCTGGTGAAGGTGATGGCGATGACGAGTCAATCAATGTTGATCTGGCACTGGTGCCAGCCGACATCGATAAAATTTCAGTGACTGTCACCATCCATGACGCTGAAGCGCGTAAGCAGAGCTTCGGTCAAGTGGCGAATGCCTTTATCCGCATCGTTAATGCGGTTACGGGTGTTGAAATCGTTCGCTTCGATCTGGCTGAGGATGCCTCGACTGAAACCGCGATGGTGTTCGGCGAGTTGTATCGCAACAACGGTGAGTGGAAGTTCCGCGCCGTAGGTCAGGGTTATGCTGGCGGCTTGAAGGCGATGTGCGGCCAATATGGCATCAACATCTAATCGTTCAACTAACTCAAGAAGAAGGAATTGAAAAATGGCTGTAAATCTGAGTAAAGGCGGCAATATTTCCCTCTCCAAAGAGGCTCCAGGCCTTGCAGAGGTAACTGTTGGTTTGGGCTGGGATCCGCGCGCAACCGATGGTGTTGAATTTGATCTCGATGCTTCCGTGTTCATTACCGGTGAAGATGGCAAGGTTCTGGGTGACGACAGTTTCGTTTTTTATAACAACAAAGTAAGCCAAGGCGGCAATGTTGAGCATATGGGCGACAACCGCTCTGGTGCCGGCGAAGGTGATGATGAGCAGGTTGTGGTTAAGCTGACTGGCTTGGCAGCTGCCGTTAAGAAACTGGTATTTGCGGTGACCATCCACGATGCCGAAGGCCGTAAGCAAAGCTTTGGTCAAGTTTCCAATGCTTACATTCGTGTGGCTAACAAAGCTGACGGCAAAGAGCTGGCTCGCTATGACCTGTCGGAAGACGCCTCTACTGAGACCGCGATGATTTTCGGCGAGCTGTACCGCCACGGTGAAGAATGGAAAATGAAGGCTATTGGCCAAGGTTTCGCTGGCGGCCTATCGCCATTGGCTAAAGCTCACGGCGTTAGCATCTAAAGCTTTGCTTTAGCAGAGAGGCCTCTACGGTGATCGGTAGAGGCCTTTTTTGCTTATGTCTGCGCTAATGTCTGCGGCCCAAAATCTTCGAACTGGCGCACCTCAAACGCATTCGATTGAGGGTCAAAAACCAAGCCTTATCGGCCAACAGCGTGTTTTGTTTCGCAACCCGCTTGAGATTGATAGTGGCTCCCTGCCTTCGCAGCAGCAGTTTAACCAGCCGAGGTTAATGGCTGTATAGCGTCCTCGGGGCTGATCGCTGACCAGTGCGTATATGCCAAAGCAGGGTCGACCATCTGGCGCTGCAGCGCAGTGAGAAAATCGCCGGGCGGGGTAGCAGTCGCGCGCTCAATCTTGGCCGACTGGGTCGGTTGCTACGGCGTGACACTGCAATCAATCGCGGAATGTTTGAGCACGTTACCGGCGCTTACGTTACAGCAATAAAGCGTTTTCTATGACGTTGCTGGTGAGTGACGCCGTTATAATTGACCCACCTCATACCTCAGGGAAGCACAATGAAATCGATAAAGAGGCTGGTTGCAGCCCTAGTAGTTGCCGTAATTGCAGCATCAGCGCTTGGTCTCTCTTACTTCCTGCCCCGGCATGACGTGGTTTACGTCACTGGCGTAGAGGTCAAACGCGTCGATGATGAGGGCGTGATCAGCGCCGAGAACCTCGCAGACGGCCCAACCCGCGACATGTATTTTATCAATACTGAAAATCCGGACACCAAGAGCGTCAGGGTTTACCGTAACGAAGATACCGGCTGGGGCTTCCCCTGGTATTTCAAGTTTGACACTGCAGATGTGCAGGCTCGCGCGCAAGGCTACTCTAGAGACACCAGCCAACTCGCGCTGATCAGTTATTACGGCTGGCGCATCCAGATGCTCTCGATGTTCCCGAATATCACCGAGGTGAAGGCTACGACCACTAGAGATGAGCCTCTGCCAATCTTCAATATTGTTTTCTTCGTTGTACTCGGCGCACTGTTAGTGGCTGTTCTTATTTGGATCCGCCGACGACTAAAGCGCCGCGCGAACCAAGTAGTTCCGCTTTAAGTGACGGCAAGCCTGCCGAAGCAGTCCGGTGAGGGTATGTGCCTGGCTCAGGCCGCTCGGCAGCAGGTTCAACGTGAACGTCCTACCCCTCCCTATTGGCTTCTGCAGGAGGCCGGCGCGTGCAAGACACGAGGAGCCGGTCTGAATCAGATGCTGGTCTAGTTCGTTCCTGACAGAGTGGGGCATAGCATTGGCTTTCGGCTGAAGAAACTGGACGCGCGTGCGTCTTGCCTCTGACGGATAAAGAATTGCTTCTCTATATCGATGGTGCGGCAGTCTATATGTCCTTTGCGCGTAACAGCCGGGCCAGGTATGCCAAGCCGGGATTGCGTGTCCAAGAGACAGCTTGCACATTTAGAGCGTAAATGCAGGCTAGCGTCGATTTAGGCGCTAAATGGTTAGCTTTCTGGCGGCACAATCAAGTCTGTTAGCTCTCTTGGCTGTCACGTCGGCTCGCCCCGTTCAACTCGTAACGGATACATAGCCCACAAAAAAGGGGATGCTTTTGGCATCCCCTTTTTATTTTCTAGCGGTATTACACGAGAGGTTTTGTTTCCTCGGCCGGTGCTGCATCCGCTACTGGCTCAGGCTCTTGCGGGCTGGCAGTGGCGACTTCAGTCGGGGCGGCAAACTCGATAGTGG
>JBBKVZ010000143.1:0-3796 GCA_037968715.1 Pseudomonas sp. | reverse complement strand
TGCGATGAAATCGGCCTGAGCGAGCACCTCGACGCCCGCTACAGCGAGCGCCTGCAACGTTTTAAGCGCTGGATGGACGGCATCCGTCAGCAGTGCGCGCAAACCGAGCCAATTGCCGTGCTGCGTAGCATGGTCATGGATATCGACTACGAGAACTGGCTACGGCAGAACGCCTCCAACGACAAAGTCGCCGATGCACGCATGGGCAACGTCTGGTTCTTAATCGAGGCGTTGAAAAACACCCTGGATAAAGACGAAGACGGTGGCATGACCATCGAGGATGCGATCGGCAAGCTGGTGCTGCGCGATATGCTTGAGCGTCAGCAGGAAGAGGAAGACGGCGCCGACGGCGTACAGATGATGACCCTGCACGCCTCTAAAGGTCTGGAATTCCCCTACGTGTTTATCCTCGGTATGGAAGAAGAAATCCTCCCGCACCGCTCCAGCATCGAAGCCGATACGGTTGAAGAAGAGCGCCGCCTGGCCTACGTTGGCATCACTCGCGCCCGGCAGAATTTGGCCATGACCTTCGCCGCTAAACGTAAACAATACGGCGAAATCATCGAGTGCACCCACAGCCGTTTTCTCGATGAGTTGCCGCAAGATGATCTGGAGTGGGAAGGCCAAGAGGACGCGCCGGTCGAGGTTAAAGCCGCCCGCGGCAATAACGCCCTGGCCGATATTCGTGCGTTATTGAACAAGTAGGGTGGGCTGAAGCCCACCGCAGCCAACCAGTTATTCAACCTTATCGCGCCGCTGTTATTGGTGGGCTTAAGCCCACCCTACAGCCGTAACCCGAGCCAACAGAGGGCAAGCCCATGCAAGCACTGCAACAAAAGATTCGCGACGAAGGCAGCGTGCTCTCTGAGCAGGTACTCAAAGTCGATGCCTTTCTTAATCACCAGATCGATCCGCGCTTGATGCAGCAAATCGGCCATGAGTTTGCCCAGCGCTTTCGCGACCAAGGCATCACCAAAATCGTCACCATCGAGGCCTCCGGCATTGCCCCGGCAGTCATGGCCGGTTTAGAACTCGGCGTGCCAGTTATTTTCGCGCGCAAATACCAGTCCATCACCCTGCGTGAAGACCTGCTGACCTCGACCGTGTTCTCGTTCACCAAGCAAACCGAGAGCACCATCGCCATCTCCGCCAAACACCTAACGGCGGCCGATCACGTGCTGATCATCGATGACTTTTTGGCCAACGGTCACGCCGCCAAAGCGCTGATTGATGTGATCGAACAGTCCGGCGCCAGTATTGCTGGGCTTGGCGTGGTGATTGAAAAATCTTTCCAACGCGGCCGCGCCGAGCTGGATGCGCTGGGCTTTCGGGTTGAGTCGCTGGCGCGCATCAGCTCGCTGACCAATGGTCAGGTGACGTTTATCGACGAGTGATAACGCCTTCGTCGGGGATAAAGCGCGCACATAAAAAAACCGCCCGAGGGCGGTTTTTTGTTTCTGGCTTAGCTTACAGGCCAGACATTACTTTGATTGCGCTTCTCAACTCATCATCCGAGCAAGTGGCGCAGGTGCCTTTTGGCGGCATGGCGTTAATCCCGCTAATCGCATTGGCCAAGATGCCATCAAGGCCGCCCTTGGTGGCTGCACGATTTTTCCAGTCGGCGCTGTCGCCAATTTTTGGCGCGCCGAGTACGCCAGAGGTGTGGCAAGCGCCACAATACTTGGCGACAACTTCATCACCCGTCAGCGCCGGGCCGGCAGCAGCGACAGCAACGGCGCCAACGCCTTTGCACTCTTCGCCGGAGATACACACCTGAGCAACAGGCTTAATTCGCTCGACGATGGCGTCATCTTGTTTCTGCAGTGCATCGGCGGCGAAAACCTGCGTGCTCGCAGCCATCAGGGCCAAAACAACAGCTTGTGCAGTTAGCATTTTTTTAATCAGGTTCACGCGTACACCTCGTCGTGGCTAAGTCTGGCCCGCGACCACGGTATGCGCGAGCTAGGGGAGTATAGCGGGAAGGCCTGTGCGCCGAAACAACCCAAAGTGTCGCAGGGTTATTTAGCCCTATAAAAGGTAAACCGACGGCAACATTCGCAGTGCCACTGGAACACGCCCAGGCTAGGTTCGCTTTAAAAGTTGGCTGGCGTTGTGGCGCTGATCAGCCGGGCAGGCTTGTCGAACGGGTTACGGAAGCGATGCGGCTTGCTGCTCTCAAAGTAGTAACTGTCGCCGGGTTCGAGAATAAAAATCTCATTGCCCACGGTTAATTCAAGCTGCCCTTCAACCAGCAAACCGGCCTCTTCACCGATATGACTGAGCATCTCCGCGCCGGTATCGGCCAACGCCGGGTAGGTTTCGTCAAGAAATGACAGCGCCCGGACTTGATGACCGCGCCCCACCAGTTTCATGGTTACCGCGCCGCTGGACAGGTCTGTGAGCTCGTGAGCTTTGTAGACGATCTGTACCTGATCTTCACCGTCTGACTCGCTGGCAAAGAATTCGACCATCGACATCGGAATGCCGCCGAGTACCTTTTTCAGCGAGCTGATGGAAGGACTGACGCTATTTTTCTCGATCATCGAGATGGTGCTGTTAGTAACCCCTGCCCGTTTGGCGAGTTCACGCTGGGAAAGGCCCTTGAGCTTGCGAATGGTTTGCAGTCGAATACCGACGTCCAATGTTGGTGTACCTCTGTTTGCGAGAGCTAAAAGTGGCCCTATCATCGCAACAGTGTTCAGTATTTACAACACTTTAGCCGCCTGTTCACGCGCCGGCCTGCGTCAGCGCCCGTAGTAGACGCGTTGCACTCGGCGCAAGTTGCAAAATATCTGGTAGGCAATGGTCTGCGCATGCGCCGCCACGGTGCTGGCCAACACCTGTTTGCCCCATAATTCCACCCGACTGCCTAGGCTGGCCGCAGGCAAATCGGTTAAATCGACACACAGCATGTCCATCGACACTCGCCCAATTAAGCGCCCGGGGGCGCCATCAATACTCACCGGCGTGCCGGTTGGCGCATGCCGTGGATAGCCGTCGGCATAACCCATCGCCACTACGCCGACCCGTGTCGGCCGCTCGGTAACAAAGTGGCCGGCATAGCCCACCGGCTCACCGGCGGCAAGCTCGCGCACACTGATGATTTTCGACTCTAGGGTCATCACCGGTTGCAATTGCGCGGCCAAGGTCTGCGGCTCGGCAAACGGCGTGGCGCCGTAGAGCATGATGCCAGGGCGCACCCAGTCACTGGCCGGCTCGTGCGATACCGTCTGCGGCCAGGCCAAAATGGCCGGCGAGTTGCGCAAACTAATTTCCGCCTGCAAGCCGACCCGGGCGGCATTAAACACGGCCAGCTGCTCGGTGGTGCGCGGGCAGTCGGGTTCATCGGCGCGGGCAAAATGGCTCATTAATACTATTTTGCCGACCTGAGCACAGGCCTGCAGACGCTGGTACGCGCCTTGATATTCACTGGCCTGCAAGCCGACCCGATGCATGCCCGAGTCGAGTTTCAACCACACCGTTAACGGCCGACGCAGCTGCGCACGCTCAATCGCCTGCACCTGCCACAACGAATGCACCACACACCACAGCGCATGTTGGTCGATCAGCTCCAGCTCGTCGGCCTCAAAAAAACCTTCCAGCAGTAAAATGGGCGCAGTGATGGCGCCCTCGCGCAACGCCAAGGCCTCCTCGATACAGGCCACAGCAAAACCATCGGCATCAGCCATTAATGCCTGCGCGCAAGGCACGGCACCATGCCCATAAGCATCGGCCTTCACCACCGCCAGAGCTTTACCGCCACTGGCCGTACGGGCGAGCTGATAGTTATGACGCA
>JBBKVZ010000142.1:0-8243 GCA_037968715.1 Pseudomonas sp. | reverse complement strand
CTGTGAGAAAGCCGGCTGCATCCTCGGCCAGTAACGGTATTCATGGACAGATTCAGCGTGTCGCCCAGGCAGTTTGCTCGCTCTTCGCCACCTCGATGGTGGCGATCACAAGCTAGCGTAAAACTCGCCGAGGCGGCCGATCGAGGGTTAATTGACCAATAACGCGTTAGATAGAACTCTGCGCTATATGGCCAAACAACTTTTGAGCAAAGCGTACCCGCTCTTCGGGTGTTTCGGTGATGCCTTGCTTTTTCAGGTCGGCAAGGCGGGCTTCAACTGCATGTGCGCGCAGTGTTAGGCCACTGTCGTTGGCGATTTGAATATTCAGGCCGGGGCGGGCGTTGAGTTCAAGAATCATCGGGCCTTTGTCTTCATCTAGCACCATGTCGACGCCGATATAGCCAAGCCCGCACAGTTCATAGCAGCCAGCGGCCAGGGTCATAAAGCCATCCCAGCCAGGCAGTTGCACGCCGTCAACCGCATTGGTGGTGTCTGGGTGCTTGCTGATGATGTTGTTCAGCCAGGTGCCGCGCAGGGTTAGCCCGGTGGCCAAATCAACCCCTACACCAATGGCGCCTTGGTGCAGGTTTGCTTTGCCGCCAGACTGGCGGGTTGGCAAGCGCAGCATGGCCATGATTGGGTAGCCCATCAGGACGATGATGCGAATGTCGGGCACGCCCTCATAGCTGATACTTTTGAATATCGGGTCAGGAGTAACGCGATATTCGATGAGTGCACGGTCGCGATGACCGCCCAGAGAATACAGGCCAGTCAGGATGCTAGAAATCTGGTGTTCGATTTCTTCATGGCTAAGCAGCTTGCCGGAAACCGTGCGATAGCGGTCTTCAAAGCGGTCTGCAATAACAATAATTCCGTCGCCACCTGCGCCCTGAGCCGGTTTGATCACGAAGTCCTGATGGCCTTCGATGATTTTGCTCAGGTTATCGATCTCTTTTTCAGTTGAGATGATGCCGTACATTTCCGGCACGTGAATGCCGGCTTCGATGGCGCGCATTTTGGTGATGATTTTGTCATCCACAATCGGGTACAAACTGCGCTTGTTGTACTTGAGCACATAGTCGGCGTTACGGCGATTGATGCCCATAATGCCGCGCGCTTCAAGGGCCTTCCAGCGCTTCCAAAGTCCGAACATAAGTTAATCCTTCAAGAAGGCTTTGAAGCGGAACAGTTCGGTCAAGCGATAACCGCGATAACGACCCATTGCCAGCATGAAGCCGATCATGATTAACAGCACGGCTGGGAAGGTGAACATAAAGTAGATGACTTCTGGGATGCTCATCAGCAGGTACGCCAGTGTCGCGCAAAATAGGGTACCAATGGCAACCTTGAATGCATGGCCACCGCCACGTTCCTCCCACGTAATGGACAAGCGCTCGATGGTCATGGTCAAGATCACCATTGGGAACAAGGCGACAGACAAGCCACGTTCAAGGCCAAGCTTGTGGCTGAACAGGCTGATGACGGCAATCAGAATAACTACGAAAGTCAGTACCACGGATAAGCGCGGCAGCATTTGTAGTTTCAGGTGCTCAAGGTATGAGCGTAGTGACAAACCCAGGGCGGTGATTACCGTGAAGAGCATGATGCCAAAGCCGAGTTGGGTTTCGCGAAATGCCAAGGCAATCAGTACCGGGGTAAACGTACCTAAGGTCTGCAGGCCGCCGAGGTTGCGCAGGATCAAAATCAGCATGACCCCAAGTGGCAAGACGATCAGTATTTGGTAGGTCTGCTGAGTTTGTAGCGGCAAGCCATACAGTGAGTATTCGAGGAAATTGATGTCGGTTTTGGCATCGGTACGCTTGGCTAGCTGAATGGCGTTCAACTCGCTGTTGTTGAGGCTAAAGGTTACTTTGGCCTTTTTGCCGCCTTCAAGGTTGACCAGAGGCTCGTCGCCGGTCCACCAAATCATCCTGTCGCTAGGTAAACCTTGCTCGCCAGTTTGCGGGCTGAAGTACAGCCACTCGCTGCCGTTATAGCTGCGTAGCCACAACTCTGGCGATTGTGGTTGATCATCGACTAGGCGAATGGTGTGTACGCGCTCCATTGGCACATGGGCGATAGACAGTAATAGCTCGATAATTCGAGCCTTATTACCAACTGAATCATTACCTGAAAACAGCAGTTTTACGTTGTCATCGTTGGGGTTGTTAACCCGCTGGATGGTCTCTCGGATAAAGGTTTCTACGTCCGCTGAGTGTTGACGGATCGGGGCCAGCAACGCTTCGGCGGCAACTTTTTCAGCGCCTTCGACGGCAATGCTTTCACGAAAGATTGGGCCTTTAGCCTTGGCTTTCTCGGCGCTGTAGCGTTTGGTCAAGACCAAACGGTAGTAAAGGGTTTGATTGCCTTTAGCGCGGCGCGCAGACCAGGTTACTTTGCGGTTGCCTTCGCTACGGTTAATGCCTACCCCGTAATTATTGGAGATGAAACTCTCGTTTAGGCTGACGTAATCTTGGTTAAGCGGGGGGACAAACATTTGCAGTTTGACCGGCTCGCGCGCATTGGCTTGAAACTCAACTTTGGCGTCGATGTTCCACAGATAATCGGTCTCGTCGGTGGTGACTGGAATGCCGAGAATGAAGATCTGATAGGCCGTGACTAGAATGCCCAAACTCACCAACAAGGTGATAAGGACTTTCAAATGCAGGTTGAGTGAGCGCATATGAATTACTCGGCAGCTAAAGCGGCATTGGAGCAGGCGGGTTTACCTGCAGCGTATTTTAAGTTTGGGTCAATCAGTGCATCGAAGTCTTTCAGTGCTTCAGAGCCAATCAATAATGGGTACTGAAAGGCACTGCGGTCGGTCAAATTGACCTCAATGGTGCTTGAGGTGTTGCCCATACAAATGAGCAGGTCAATGACTGGCCTCGCGGTGTAAGTTTTGCCTTCCTCTGGATCAATATCGCCAGCTCTGCGCTTAATTTTACTGATTCGGGCGAGAGGGCGTTCGATGGGGTGAGCGTGGGTGTCATCGATGGCTAAATAAAAGCGAACCCATGTTTCACCATCGCGTTTGAAACGCGTGATGTCACGTGCACTGAGTGAAGCTGTTTTGGCGCCAGTATCAAGTTTTGCCGCGACTTCAAGGTCGAGGCCTACTAGCTGGGCGTACTCGTTCAAGCCAAAAATCGGTTTGTCTGCTGCAAAGCATAAAGTTGGCATAGCCAACAGGGTCAGCAATAAAGTCAGGGGTTTGAGAGTCATAAGTCCAATAACAATAAATATTCGGCAGGTTGGTCTGGTGTTGGCGCTAAAACTTGCGAACCAGCCACGGGTTGATTCTAGCATGGGTTTTTTCAGTGGGGACAGGCACTTAGAAACGTTCGCCTGGGTTTGTCTATGTCGTTGCGGTTTCCAGCGTTTGGATATCGATAGCAGCCTGCTCTGTGAGCTGAATGCGCCGAAGTGACTCACGCGCTGAACAGTTCAATGCGCTACGGCCGGCTGTTATTCGTGCAGCCTAACGCTCGCGCAGCGCCTCGCTGCGGGCTTTAAGTACCGGCTTGAGCAGGTAGTCTAGTACGCTTTTTTCGCCGGTAATGATGTCGACAGTGGCGATCATGCCCGGAATGATCAATAGCGGATGTTCAGTGCTACCGAGGTGGTTTTTGTCGGTGCGCACTTGAATCAGGTAAAAACTGTTGCCCTTGTCATCGGTGATGGTGTCCGCGCTAATTAACTCCAGCTGTGCCTTGAGGCCGCCATAGATGGTGTAGTCATAGGCGCTGAACTTGACCATGGCTTTTTGCCCTGGGCGTAAAAAAGCCACGTCCTGTGGGCGCACCTTGGCTTCGATTAGTAAATTGTTTTCCAGTGGCACTATCTCGAGTAAATCGCTGCCCGGTTGCACCACGCCGCCGATGGTATTGACCTTGAGTTGCTTGATGATGCCGTGCACAGGGGATTGCACCGTGGTGCGGCTGACACGATCTTCAATGGCCACACTGGTGGCGGTAATCTTTTGCAGCTCGGGACGTGTTTGATTTAGCTCGTTAAAGGCATCCGCACGAAATGCAAACTCAGACTCCTCCATCTTGCTTTTTATCTCACTGATACCCGCTTGAGCGCGGGGAATAGCCAAGGTTGTTGCGTCCATCTCGCCACGCATCTCCACGGCGCTGCGGCGCAGGCGTAAAATTTCGACTTGAGAAATTGCCCCACTGCTGACCAGTGGTATCGACATGTTGAGCTCTTGTTGGATAAGGCTAAGGCTGGAACGATATTGCTGCTGTTTTGAAGTGAACTCCGCCAATTCCTGGGTTTTTTGCCGAAGTTGCGCGCTAAGCGTGCGCTGTTCGCTGTGCAGGTGGTCTTGCCTTGAATTGAACAGTGCTGTCTCGTCTGCCGCCAGTTGTGGGTACGCGCTACTGATTTCGTCGGGCATCAGCAGTGCTTTGCCTTCGGCTTCGGCTTCTAAACGCACTAAGCGTGCGGTGAGTGCCATGCGATCTGCATCGCTTTCACCGCGACTGGAGAGAAAACGTGTGTCATCGAGGCGCAGTAATACATCGCCTTTATCCACCAGTTGACCTTCACGGACCAAAATCTCGGCGACTATGCCGCCTTCTAAGTTTTGTATTATTTGGATTTTACTGGATGGAATAGCCTTGCCTTCGCCCATGGTTACTTCTTCGAGTACGGCGAATTTGGCCCAAACTAACGCGCTAATTAGCAAAAAACTGGCCAGCCAAACCGTTATGCGGGTGAGCGTGGGCGTGTCTTCGAGCAGGCTGCCGGCAAGTTCCGGCATGTACTCGGTTTCCGGTTTGTGTTGTTCGCGGCTGCTGAAGTAGCCGCGCATTGAGCTGAGCGCTGACATGGCGTGCGTCCTACGTGGGGGCAGGGCCGACACGGCCCTTGCGTAAGGCGTCGATTACCGTCTCTTTGGGACCGTCAGCAACAATGTGACCGTTATCCAGAACGATTAGCCGGTCGACCAAGCTCAGCATGGAGGTGCGGTGGGTGATCAACAGCAATGTTTTGTTCTGTGCCCACGCATGCAAGCGCCCACGGAGGATTTCTTCAGTGGTGTTGTCCATTGCGCTGGTGGGTTCATCAAACAATAAAATGGGTGGGTCAAGGAGCAGGGCGCGGGCCATTAACACGCATTGGCGCTGACCTCCGGAAAGTAACTGGCCGCGCTCGCCTACTGGGCGGTCATAACCTTGCGGATGTTTGCGAGCTAAGTCACTCACGCCAGTCATTTCGGCGACCTCAAGCATGCGTTCATCGCTTACATAACGAGCACCAAGCGTCAGGTTGTCGCGCAGGCTACCGGCCAATAACGGCAGGTCGTGGGCCACATAACCAATTTGATGGCGCAGATCGGCGACATCAAGCTGGCACAGATCCAAGCCATCAAGCAGCAATTGACCTTCTTCGGGTGCGTAGAAACCCATAATCAGGCGGGCGAGAGTACTTTTGCCTGAGCCACTGCGGCCGATGATGCCGATGTGCTCACCCGCGTGCATTTTAAAGTTAACGGCCGCCAGCGCGGGTGAACTTTGCTCTGGGTAGCGGAAGGTCACTTGGTGCACGGTCAGGGCACCTTTTAAATGGGTTCGCTCAATTGGCCGTTGTTTCGTCTGGCGCTCTTGCGGCAACGTCATCAGTGCATCAGTGCTTTTCATCGTCAGTTGAGCTTGCTGGTAACGTGTGATTAACCCGGCAATTTGCCCGAGCGGCGCCAGTACGCGGCTGCCGAGCATGTAGCAAGCGACCAAGGCGCCAACACTCAAATCGCCGGCAGTAATGCTGTAGACCCCCGCGACGATAGTGGCCATACCGGCAAACTGCTGAAAAAACAGCGTGCCATTCATGGCTAATGCGCTGAGAAACCGCGAGTGACTGTCTAGGCGGGCGAGGGCTCCGTGGGTGGTTTCCCACTTATGTTGACGTTCGCTCTCTGCGCTGCAGGCTTTCAGGGTTTCCAGTCCACCGAGGGTTTCTATTAATAGTGCTTGGCGGGCAGCGCCAAGGCTCAAACTGCGCTGTACGGTATCGCGTAAGCGCGATTGAATAATCAGTGCAAAAACAGCCGTGATTGGGAACGCCAGGAGCGGAATAATCACCAAAGGGCCGCCGAGCATGCCGATTACCAGGAGCATCAGCACGGTAAAGGGTAGGTCGATCAAGCTGGTCAGGGTTACCGCCGTGAGAAACTCACGCAGTCCCTGAAAATCATGAATGCTTTGTGCAAAGCCTCCAACACTTGCCGGTTTGGCTGTCAGCGACATGCCTGTAATGCGCTCAAATAAAGTAGCGGAAAGCACTACATCGGTTTTTTTGCCAGCAGTGTCGAGCAAGTGCGCACGCAGTACTCGCAATAACAACTCAAAGCTGGTGCCCACGAATAAACCTATTACCAGCACCCACAGGGTGGATATGGCTTGATTGGGCACCACGCGATCATAGGTTTGCATCACAAACAGCGGCACCATTAAGCCCAGTAAATTCACCAATAAGCTGGCCAGAAGTGCGTCGCCATACAGCCCGCGAGATAGTCGCAAGGTGTCGCGAAACCATGCATCAACCCTTGGCACTAGCGGTTTACGTGTTTCATCGAGCTCGTGTCGGGGGCGGGCAAAGAGTGCCTGGCCGCTGTATTGCTCATTGAGTTGCTCGAGCGAGACGTGTTGCTCGCCACCGTCGGTTTCACTGGTTAATAGCAGGGCTTGCTGTTTGGCGTCCCATTTGTGCAGCACGGCACAACGGCCATCTTTGAGGAGCAGCAGCACCGGCAGGTTTAGCGCAGAAATTGCTTTGAGCTGACGCCTTAATACACGGCCTTGCAGACCCGCACGTGCACAAGCCCTCGGCAGCAGTTCGGCAGTTAAACGTTGCTCAGGAAGGGGGAGGCCAGCAGTTAGGCTGGCACGACTGGCAGGGCAGTCGTGCAGCCTACATAGAATCAATAACCCATCAAGGAGCGGGTCATCGTGGCTAAGCCGTGGGTCACCCGCAGGTCCGACGTGTTCCATGGATGTCAAAGTGCGCTACTCCGAGCCACTACGGCATGTCGGGCAAAGTCGCCTTATTGCTGATATCACTGACGGCGATAGCCTCAGTCGGTAAAACAATGTTTTGTTGACGTAGCAAATTGCCGGTAGCGGCAATCACGCGGTACATAGAAAACTCTTCGGTGTAGCGCACCTCGGTGTAGCGCCGGTTAGCAGTAAAAAGTTCATTTTCACTGTCGAGAAGGTCGAGCAGGGTGCGTTGACCGAGGGTAAATTGTTGTTGATAGGATTCGCGCACACGCGTTGAATAGTCCGCATAGGCGCGTGCTTCAGGGGTTTGTAGGCGGGCGTTGTCCATAGCATTCCAAGCCAGTGCGAGGTTTTCATTGAGTTCACGCAGGGCGTTATTGCGAATATCCATAGCTTCGTTAACTTTGTACGCGTTTGATTGCAGGCGCGATTTATCACGCATGCCGTTAAACAGGTTGTAAGTCATGGAAACCCCTGCACGCCAACCGTTTACATGACCATTCAAATTATTGTTGATGTCGGTTTCGGTGCCGTTATCGGCGGTGGTTGCTAGCTCTGCGTCAAAACGCGGATAAAACGTCGATTTTGACGACTCGTACTGTTTCTCTGCGGCTTCAATGTCGGCTTGCGCCGACTTGAGCAATGGGTTGTTGCTGAGTACCGTCTGCCGGGCGCTAGTTATATCTGCGGGCATTGAGGCTTTGGCGCTGGCTGGCGAGGCCAACTCGTCGGCCTTACGACCGGTTACGCTAAAGAAATTATCTTCGGCATCAGCCAAGTTGACTTTCTCGGTGTAGAGGTTGTTTTTGGCCAAGGCCAAGCGCGCTGCTGCTTGATCTGAGTCCGCCGTGCGGCCCACCCCTGTTTCACTGCGCTGGGTGATTTGGTCGTTCATACGTAAATGGGCTTGGAGGTTATTGCTGGCCAAACTGACCATTTCACGGCGTTTGAGTACGTCGAGATACACCTCAATGGTGCGCAGTGCCAAGGCCTCGGCGGTGCCTTGGGTGTAGTAGGCGCGTGAATTTACCACCGCTTCGGATCGAGCGACTTCGTTGGGCGTATTGAAACCATCAAATAACATCTGCCGTAAACGCAACTCGGAGGTTCCGTAGGTGCCTGTTTCAGTATTGTGGCCGGATGCACCGCGGGTGGTCGGATTGTCTAGGTTTCTACGGCCATAACCGGCCAACACATCAACACTGGGTAGATAGCCGCCTTTAGCGACTTTCA
>JBBKVZ010000141.1:0-16512 GCA_037968715.1 Pseudomonas sp. | reverse complement strand
GATACAAGCGGCGCTTGAGTTTGCCCAGGTACTGCATGCGCGCGACGATTTCCTGGCCGGTGTAGCAACCTTTCTTGAAGCTCACGCCACCCACGGCTTGCAGATTGAGCATCTGCGGGATGAACAACTCGCGAGTGCTCGGCATGACCTGACCGATCCCTGCGCGGATCTGGCCCAACAGCCATTGATTCAGATCGCCTTCGGCCAATACGGCGGACAGCTTGCCCTTGATAAGGTCGGCCTGGTCGGTGGCGACCCAGAGTTCGGCGCGGTCCGGCGAGACGCGAATGGCGATCAAGCCGTCATTGCGCGCGACGCTGTCGGTGTCGGCCGGAAGCTCAAGACCGAGGCTGATCAGTGCCGCATCACCATGGTCGACGCCGAAGCGGACCCAGGCGGCACTTTCGTCGGTCAGTTTGGATTTGGAAAACACCGCGTACTTTTTCAGGTCCGCCAGCTGCGGTTCCAACAGCTCGGTGGCCATGGCCAGGAGCACGCCGTCGCCCTGCAACAGGATGCGGAAGCTCGACTGCATGCGCCCTTTTTGCGTGCAGCGCGCGCCGAGGCTGGCCTGAGTGTCGCTCAGGTAATTGAGGTTGCAGGTGAGCTGGCCCTGCAGGAATTTGGCAGCGTCGGAGCCGCGGACGGCGAGAACGCCTTCGTGGGACAGGGAGCAGAAGAAAGCAGAGTCAGCCATGGGTCATCGCAGGTTGAAAGTCATGGGTGCATCATAGAGGGGCGCCCGGTAAATGGGTAGTTTCCATGTGCTCGACCAAAGCCGGCTGTTCCAGGCGACGTCGGTCTGTATACTCGCGCTCTATTTGAGGAGCGCTCCATGGTCGAAGATGTAGAACTCAATCGCCTCTATTGGCACAGCCGCCGCGGCATGCTTGAGCTGGATGTGTTGCTGGTGCCATTCGTCAAAGAGGTTTATTCAACCCTCAATAAGGTAGATCGCGACGTTTACGTCCGCCTGCTGGAGTGCGAAGACCAGGACATGTTCGGCTGGTTCATGGAACGCGCCGAATCGGAAGACCCGGAGCTGCAGCGCATGGTTCGGATGATTCTGGATCGTGTCCAGCCCAAGTAATACCTTCCAATGCCGCTGGCAGGCCTCACGGCTGTTGCTGGTGGCGTATCTGCTTGCCCAGCTGTTCGCGCTGGGTGCTCTGTTGGTGCTCGAGTTTCCTTTTGCTTTCCTCGGGTCGGTGGTGTGCCTGGCGCACGCTGCCTGGGTGTTGCCACGCCATATCTTGCTGACTCACCGTTCGTCTGTTCGTGGCCTGCGCCGCGATGAGGACGGCTGGCAATTGTTCAGCGCCGCGCGGGGCTGGCACAGCGTGCAGCTGCGTCCGGACAGCCTTGCGCTGCCGTTGATCGTGGTGCTGCGCTATCGCTTGCCAGGTGATGCTCTCGTTCGTTCGATCTGTGTGCCCAAGGATTCGCAGGCCGCCGATGTGCACCGGCGCCTGCGGGTTCGCCTTAAGTTCAGCCGCCGTAGGTGGTTGGCACCAGAATAGTGTCGCGGGCCTCGGGCAGCATCTGCGGGTAGTCGAGGGTGTAGTGCAGGCCGCGAGACTCTTTGCGCGCCATGGCTGAACGGATCATCAATTCGGCGACTTGGGCCAGATTACGCAGCTCAATTAAGTCACGACTGACTTTGTAGTTGCTGTAAAACTCGTCAATTTCATCCAGCAATAAACGCACGCGGTGTTCGGCGCGCTGCAGACGTTTGTTGGTGCGCACGATGCCGACGTAGTCCCACATAAAGCGCCGTAGTTCATCCCAGTTGTGGGCAATAATTACGTCTTCATCGGAATCAGTCACTTGGCTGGCGTCCCAGCCGGGCAGGGTCGGTGGCGGGGCTATTTGTATCAGTTGTTGGCTGATGTCTTCTGCGGCCGAGCGGGCATACACGAAACACTCCAGCAACGAGTTACTGGCCATGCGGTTGGCGCCATGCAGGCCGGTAAAGCTGGTTTCGCCGATGGCATATAAACCTGGGATGTCGCTGTGCCCGGCCTGGTCAACTACTACACCGCCGCAGGTGTAGTGGGCGGCCGGCACTACCGGGATTTGTTGTGTGGTGATGTCGATGCCGAAGGTCAGGCAGCGCTCATACACCGTCGGGAAGTGAGTTTTTATAAACTCAGCCGGTTGGTGGCTGATGTCCAGATAAACGCAGTCGATCCCCAGGCGCTTCATTTCATGGTCGATGGCGCGGGCGACAATATCGCGCGGAGCCAATTCTGCGCGCGGGTCAAAGCGCTGCATAAAGCGCTCACCGTTGGGCAGTTTGAGCAGCGCGCCTTCACCACGTAACGCTTCGGTGATCAGAAAGCTTTTTGCTTGCGGGTGATACAAGCATGTTGGGTGGAACTGGTTAAATTCCAGGTTGCCGACCCGGCAACCGGCGCGCCACGCCATGGCAATGCCATCGCCACAGGCGCCGTCGGGGTTGCTGGTGTACAGGTAAACTTTCGCCGCGCCGCCGCAGGCAAGGGCGGTAAAGCGCGCGCCGTAGGTGTCGACTTCGCCGGTTTTGCGGTTAAGCACGTAAGCACCGAGGCAGCGCTGACCCGGTAAACCGAGTTTGCGCTCGGTAATTAGGTCGACAGCCACACGCTGCTCTAACAGTTCGATATTCGGGCGTGTTCGCGCTTGGGCCAGCAAGGTGTTGAAAATTGCCGCGCCCGTGGCATCGGCGGCATGGATGATGCGCCTGTGGCTGTGGCCGCCCTCGCGGGTCAGGTGAAACTCAAAGCTGCCATCTTCACGGTGTTGGTCGTTGTCGCGAGTGAAGGGCACGCCTTGGGCGATCAGCCATTCAATGGCTGCGCGACTGTGCTCAACGGTAAAGCGTACGGCGTCTTCGCTGCACAACCCGCCGCCGGCATTCAGGGTGTCTTCGACATGCGATTGCACCGTGTCGGTGTCGTCAAGTACCGCCGCCACGCCGCCTTGCGCCCAGAAAGTCGAGCCATTAGCCAGGTCGCCCTTGCTCAGTATGGCAATGCGCAGGTGCGCTGGCAGGGTTAGCGCCAGTGTCAGGCCGGCCGCACCGCTGCCGATAATTAGAACGTCGTGTTGAAAATGTTGGCTCATGTCCGCATCCGCAAAAAAGCGCTTCGTAGTATATAGAGTGGCCGGTGTGTGCAGTAGAAGTTAGGCCGATGCTACAGAATTTGAACTTTTAGCCGCAAAGTTATTCCAAGGCGCGGGGTGCTGGTTAATTGAGTAAGTATGCGCCCTCGGATTTTGCTTTCGGTATTTCTAGCCAACTGCAATAAGATGGTAAGTATCGTCAGGCATGGGGCTTGATTGGGTTGTTTTAAGTCATAAAAAACGAAATTTGCAGCAAGCTTGCGTGATGGTGAGAACTTTTGCACAGCAGTCGGGTCTATTTTTGCAGATCGATGACTTGTCTGTTGCAACGCTCCCATCAGGCTTAACGAGGAGTGTTCATGCAAACCCAGGAAGAGGATCAGCAGCTAGTCGAACGCGTTCAGCGTGGAGATAAGCGGGCTTTTGATCTGTTGGTGTTGAAATATCAGCACAAGATTCTCGGGTTGGTTGTGCGTTTTGTGCGCGACCCACATGAGGCTCAGGATGTTGCTCAGGAGGCCTTTATCAAGGCTTATCGGGCATTGGCAAATTTTCGTGGCGACAGTGCGTTTTATACCTGGCTGTATCGCATTGCGATTAATACGGCAAAGAACTATTTGGTGTCGCGCGGTCGGCGGCCACCAGAGAGTGATGTAAGTGCTGAGGATGCTGAGTTCTATGAGGGCGATCACGCACTTAAAGATATTGAGTCTCCAGAGAGTTTGTTGCTTCGAGATGAGGTTGAAGCCACGGTGCATCGGGCCATTGCACAACTGCCCGAAGACTTACGTACGGCGTTAACCCTGCGCGAGTTTGATGGTTTGAGTTATGAGGACATTGCAGCGGTTATGCATTGTCCGGTTGGAACTGTGCGTTCGCGGATTTTTCGTGCCCGTGACGCTGTTGATAAAGCCCTGCAACCTTTATTGCAGGATGCCTGATACCGCGGCGAAAGCTGAGAGAGGAAACGTTATGAGTGGTCAAGCCTTGCAGGAATCGTTATCCGCATTACTGGATAACGAAACCGATGAGCTCGAACTGCGGCGAGTGTTAGCCGCAAGCGAGGGCAGCGAAGTGCGCGCGACGTGGGCTCGTTATCAGGTGGCCCGCGCGGTCATGCATAAAGAATTACTGATGCCCCAGCTTGATTTGGCAGCCAGAGTCTCGGCCGCGCTGGCTGATGAACCGGCGCTGTCACCTGCAGTTGCCGCGCGGCGTTTGCCTTGGGCCGGTTTAGGTCGCTTGGCCGTAGCCGCCTCGGTGACGGTGGCGGTGTTGGCGGGAGTGCGTTTGTATAATCAGGACGATATCACCAGTGTGCAGTTGGCTCAGCGTGCAGGGCAGCCAACGTTGGCAACGCCGCAGTTGCGCGGCCCGGCGATTTTGGCCGGTTACACGCCCAACGCAGGTGCTGAACATGGCGTGCAAAGCAGTGTGGCGCGCACCGCCGAATTGACGTGGCAGCAACAGCGCTTGCCGGCATATGTCCGTCGGCATGCGCAGCAAGCCGCTTCTGCGGGGAGCGCAGCGCCAGTGCCGTATGCGCGCGCAGCCAGCTTGGATAATCGCTGAGCCTCACCATGCGCGGAGTGTATTTGACATTGTTGGGCGCTTGCTTGGCCATGCCGGCACTGGCCGCAGAACCGGCGCCGATGAGTGCGCAGGGATGGCTGGAGCGCTTATTGGCCGCTGAGCAGCAGCACAGTTTTCAGGGCGCATTTGTTTACGAGCGCAACGGTAATTTCTCAACGCATGCTATCTGGCATCGGCTTGAAGCTGGCGGACAGGTGCGCGAGCGGCTGCTGCAGTTAGATGGTCCCATGCAGGAAATGTTGCGCATCGATGGCCAGCCGCTTTGTGTCAGTAGTGCGCAGGTTGGGAATGTTGTGGCAGTGCCTGGGCTGCATGGCTCGGCACAGTCTGCTCAGCTGATGGAAAACTATGAATTGCGTTTATTGGGTGAGTCGCGGGTTGCCGGTCATGCTGCGGTGGTCGTGGCCTTGGTGCCGCGGGACGCGTACCGATATGGCCTTGAGTTACACCTCGACCAGCAAACCGGCCTGACGCTTAAATCCCTGCTTCTGAATGATAAAGGGCAGTTGCTTGAGCGCTTTCAGTACACCCAGCTCGACAGTACGAGCCCCTTAAGCGAGGCAGCCCTGCAGCCAAGCGCTGATTGTCTGGCGGTTCCGGTGCCGGTGCTGCCGGCTGCTGTCGCCGTAGTCAGTCCGTGGCACGCCGACTGGCTGCCGCCTGGGTTTAGTTTGATTGCAACGCAGCAAGGGCCATCTGTAGATGGGGCAGCGCTAACCTGGCTGATGTTTACGGATGGTTTGGCACGTATTTCGGTATTTATTGAGCCTGTAGGGGATGTCGCGGTCGAAGACTTGCACAGTCAACTAGGTCCGACGGCTGTGGTTTCGCGGTTAATACCGGGTGCTGAGGAAGCGGTGATGGTTACGGTGGTAGGCGAAGTGCCATTGGCTGCAATCGAGCGTGTGGCTTTGTCTGTGCGTTTAAGTGCGGAACAGGCTGCGCCATGATCGAGGAACCGGGGCGGGTGATGACCTTAGAGGTCGGTGCCGTTTGGGTCGAGACGTCGCGCAAAAGCACCTGTTCAAGCTGTTCGGCGAATGCAGGTTGCGGCCAGGGCATGCTGGATAAATTGGCCATTAAGCGTGAACGAGGGTATGTCCGCGCGTTAACCAGCCTGCAGTTGGCGGTTGGTGACAGCGTGGTTATTGGGGTGCGCGAGGATGCTCTCGTGCGCTACTCGTTGCTGGTGTATCTGCTGCCGTTATTGGGTCTGTTTGCGGGTGCGATGGGTGCAGATTATCTGGCCGCGAGCGAGCCGTTGAGCATTGGCGCAGGGTTTGTTGGTTTTGTGCTTGCTGGCTTATTTGTTCGTGGGTGTGCGTTGCGCCGAGTCGATGATCCCGCGCTGCAACCCGTGGTGTTGCGAGCTCTGGTGGGCACACCGCTGAGTAGTTAATTGAAGACTTTATTCTGTCTAGCAGGGGTTATACCTAAATGCTTAAGTTGAAAATGTATTGCTCCGCAGTTGCGATGGTGGTGCTGATGGGGCAAACGCTGGTCGCTCAGGCGCAGTTACCGGACTTTACTCAGATGGTTGAGGCGGCCTCGCCCGCAGTGGTCAATATCAGCACGCGGCAGAAGGTCAAACAACGTTCGGTGCAGGCCAATAGCCAAAAAATGCCCGACTTGGAAGGCTTGCCACCAGAGTTTCGTGAGTTTTTTGAGCGCGGCATGCCGCAGGCTCCTCGTGAACAGGGCGGTCGCCAGCGTGAGGCGCAGTCGTTGGGCTCAGGCTTTATTATCTCGGCTGACGGCTATGTGCTGACTAATAATCACGTGGTTGCCGGCGCGGATGAAATTATTGTGCGCTTGGCTGATCGCAGTGAGCTTGAAGCTACCTTGATCGGTGGCGATCCGCGTACTGACGTGGCCCTGTTGAAAATTGCCGGTAAAAACCTGCCGACGCTGAAGCTGGGCAAGTCGGATGATTTAAAAGTAGGCGCGTGGGTACTGGCAATCGGTTCGCCGTTTGGCTTTGATCATTCGGCCACCGCCGGCATTGTCTCCGCTAAGGGGCGTAGTTTGCCAAATGAAAACTACGTGCCGTTTATTCAGACCGACGTAGCGATCAATCCGGGTAACTCGGGTGGTCCGCTGTTTAATCTGGATGGCGAGGTAGTGGGGATCAACTCGCAAATTTTCACCCGCTCAGGCGGCTTCATGGGCTTGTCTTTCGCCATTCCGATCGATGTAGCCATGGATGTAGCTAACCAGTTGAAGGCGAGCGGCAAGGTTACTCGTGGCTGGTTGGGTGTGGTCATTCAGGAAGTGAACAAAGATCTGGCCGAGTCCTTTGGCCTTGAGAAACCTGCCGGTGCGCTGGTGGCGCAAGTGCTGGTGGATGGTCCTGCGGCCAAAGGTGGCCTGCAAGTGGGGGATGTGATCCTCAGTTTGAATGGTCAACCGATCATCATGTCGGCTGATCTGCCGCATTTGGTCGGAGCGCTTAAAGCTGGCGATAAGGCAGAGCTGAGTGTTGTTCGTGAAGGCGATCGCAAGGTTTTGACTATGACGGTTGGCGCTTTGCCTGAGGATGACGAGGCATTGGTGGCCAGCTCTGCGTCGGGTTCAGGGGTCAGCAGTAATCGTTTAGCTGTGTCTGTTGTTGAATTGACCGCCGAGCAGAAAAAGACGCTGGATCTTAGCAGTGGCGTGTTGGTTCGAGAGGTGCTGGACGGTCCAGCAGCGTTGATGGGCGTGCGTCCGGGCGATGTGATCACACACCTTAATAATCAAGTAATTAACTCCAGCAAGACATTTGCCAAAGTGGCTAAGGAGCTACCCAAGGATCGCTCGGTATCCATGCGCGTTCTGCGTGAAGGGCGTGCGAGCTTTATTACCTTCAAATTGGCGCAATAAAGCCCTCTGAGTAGCGCTGCTGACCGATTGCGTGCGTGCGCGCAATCGGCGTTTAAAATACGCTGTTGTTACGTGACTGCGCGCAAATCTTCTGGCGCAGTTGGCCGTTGAGCTTAGTTGGATGCCTATTTGCAGCTGGCAATTAAGCACTAAATCGGCAGTTTTGCTTGGTTTTACTCCTCCTGCGGCAGGGCTCTAAACCCTTATTTAGAGCGTTTGCCCTCATCTTGTTTATGCAGCCTGGTTGCTAACGATCCGCGGCCTAGAGTGACGCTTAAGGTGGCTTTCAGGTACACTTGCGGGCTATTTTCGGCGGGCAGTCTGCCTGCGGCCTTTTTGAGTGTTGATCCGTGAGTGATCTGAGCCATATCCGCAATTTCTCCATCATCGCCCACATTGACCACGGCAAGTCGACGCTGGCTGACCGTTTTATCCAGATGTGTGGTGGTTTGTCTGCCCGCGAAATGGAAGCACAGGTTCTCGATTCGATGGACCTTGAGCGTGAGCGCGGCATCACCATCAAGGCCCATAGCGTCACGCTGTATTACACCGCCCAAGACGGCAAGACCTATCAGCTGAATTTCATTGATACGCCGGGCCACGTCGACTTCACCTATGAGGTGAGTCGCTCACTGGCCGCCTGTGAAGGCGCACTGCTGGTGGTCGATGCCGGTCAAGGTGTCGAGGCACAGTCGGTGGCCAACTGCTACACAGCCATTGAGCAGGGTCTTGAGGTCATGCCGGTGCTGAACAAGATCGACCTGCCGCAGGCCGATCCAGACCGAGTCAGAGACGAAATCGAGAAAATCATCGGTATCGACGCCACCGATGCGGTGACCTGCAGCGCCAAAACTGGCTTGGGCGTTGACGAGGTGCTCGAGCGCTTGGTGCATACAATTCCGGCGCCTACCGGCGATATTGAGGCGCCATTGCAGGCGCTGATTATTGACTCCTGGTTCGATAACTACCTAGGTGTAGTTTCGCTGGTCCGGGTTCGCCATGGCCGCGTGAAGAAGGGCGACAAGCTGCTGGTAAAATCCACTGGAAAGACCCATTTGGTCGACAGTGTGGGCGTGTTCAGCCCCAAGCACACCGCCACGGCTGATCTGAAGGCCGGTGAAGTGGGCTTTATCATTGCCGGTATCAAAGACATTCATGGCGCACCCGTGGGCGATACCCTGACCCTCAGCAGTACGCCAGATGTCGATGTGTTACCTGGTTTTAAGCGCATTCAGCCGCAGGTGTATGCCGGTTTGTTCCCGGTTAGCTCGGAAGACTTTGAAGATTTTCGCGATGCGCTGCAAAAGCTCACGCTGAACGATTCATCCCTGCAATACACCCCGGAATGCTCCGATGCGCTGGGTCTTGGCTTTCGCTGTGGCTTCCTGGGCATGCTGCACATGGAAATCATCCAGGAGCGCCTGGAGCGCGAGTACGACCTCGATCTGATTACCACCGCGCCAACAGTAATTTTTGAATTGCTGATGAAAAACGGTGAGACGATTTACGTCGATAACCCGTCGAAAATGCCGGACCTTGCCGGTGTTGAGGATATGCGCGAGCCAATCGTGCAGGCCAATATCCTCGTACCACAGGAACACTTGGGTAATGTCATCACCCTGTGTATCGAGAAACGCGGTGTGCAGCGCGACATGCAGTTTCTCGGTTCGCAAGTGCAGATCCGTTACGACTTGCCGATGAACGAAGTGGTGTTGGATTTCTTCGATCGCCTCAAGTCCGTCAGCCGTGGTTATGCCTCGCTGGATTACCATTTCGACCGTTATCAGTCGGCCAGTTTGGTCAAACTGGATGTGTTGATTAATGGCGAGAAGGTCGATGCTTTGGCGCTGATCGTGCACCGCGACAACGCCAGCTATAAAGGGCGGGCGTTGACCGAGAAGATGAAAGAATTGATTCCGCGGCAGATGTTTGACGTGGCGATTCAAGCGGCAATTGGTGGTCAGATCGTTGCACGGACCACCGTTAAAGCACTCAGGAAGAACGTGCTGGCCAAGTGTTACGGCGGCGATGTAAGCCGTAAACGTAAGCTGCTTGAAAAGCAGAAAGCCGGTAAGAAACGCATGAAGCAGGTCGGTAACGTGGAAATTCCACAGGAAGCCTTCCTTGCTGTGCTCAGGTTGGATAGCTAAACACTTGGATGGTCGCAGGCTATGTCGTTGAATTTTCCGCTGTTACTGGTCATTGCTGTTGCTGTGTGCGGCGCTTTGGCATTAATCGATTTATTGCTGTTGGCGCCACAGCGGCGTAAAGCCACTGCTGCTTACAGTGCTCAGGTGGTTGAGCCTGACCAGGCGGTGCTGGAGACTTTGAACAAAGAACCCTTGCTGGTTGAATACGGCAAGTCGTTCTTCCCAGTGTTAGCCATTGTGTTGGTGCTGCGCTCGTTCTTACTTGAGCCGTTTCAGATCCCTTCGGGTTCGATGCTACCTACGCTTGAAGTGGGCGATTTTATTCTGGTGAATAAATTTGCTTACGGCATTCGCTTACCGGTGCTAGATCGCAAAATCATTGATGTCGGCAATCCGCAGCGCGGCGATGTCATGGTATTTCGCTATCCAAGTGAGCCGAGCGTTAACTACATCAAACGTGTGGTGGGCTTGCCGGGTGACAAAATTCGCTATAACGCCGAAGGTCGTTTGTTTATCAACGATCAACAGGTAGCTGAACAGTTTCTTGGCGAAGAGCCAGGAAGCTTAGGCAGCTCGGCGCAATACAGCGAGCAGCTAGGCACTGTTGAGCACCGGATTCGCAAGCAAATGAATCGTTACCATGTGGGTGCGGGTGAGTGGCGCGTGCCTGAAGGGCACTATTTCATGATGGGTGACAATCGGGATAACTCCAACGACAGTCGGTTGTGGAATGATCCGAAAATCTCCCGTGAATTACACGGCATGGTTCCTGATCAAAATATCGTCGGTAAGGCCTTCGCCATCTGGTTGGGCTGGCCTGAACCCAAGTTGCAAACCATGCCAAGCTTCTCCCGTGCAGGCTTGATTCGTTAATCAAAACGACACGCAAGCAGGCAACACATTTTTCAGCTTATATAGTGTTGTTTAGCCCTTTGGCTAAACAACTATTTTGCAATTGAGGTCGATAATGACATTTGCACATTCACAGAAAGGTATGTCGGCGCTGGGCTGGATG
The DNA here is from genome assembly GCA_037968715.1 of Pseudomonas sp. Lineage (GTDB taxonomy): Bacteria > Pseudomonadota > Gammaproteobacteria > Pseudomonadales > Pseudomonadaceae > Aquipseudomonas. The sequence goes on along the minus strand of JBBKVZ010000141.1, from coordinate 5,787 downwards.
ACCATGCTGGCGTTGGTAGCGTTTCTTGCCAGCGCGGTATTTAAAATGGTCCCGCACTACCTCGACTATAACGCGCTGCAAAAAGCCATTATGTCGGTGGAAACCGACAAGGCTGCCGATATCACCACGGTGCCCGCGTTCTATTCGCATATCAGTAAGAGTATGACCATTAATTCAATACGCGATCTGAAGTTAGATGAAATCCTTACGGTGACCATCGACGGAAACGAGTTTCTTGCTCACCTGAAGTACGAAACCCGTGAACCGTTGATTGAAAATCTGGATTTGGTCGCGCGTTTCGACAAAGAATTTCGCGTGCGTATGCCGTGAGTTCTTCATCAGTCGTGAGTTCATCCTTGGCGCGTTTACAGCGCCAATTGGGATACACCTTTAAAGATCAAGAACTGATGGTCTTGGCGTTGACGCATCGCAGTTTTGCGGGCTTAAACAACGAGCGCTTAGAGTTTCTCGGCGATGCGATTCTCAACTTTGTGGCCGGTGAGGAGTTGTTTGTCCGCTTCCCGTTGGCGCGCGAAGGGCAGTTGTCGCGTTTGCGCGCCCGCTTAGTGAAGGGTGAAACCTTGGCCATTTTGGCCCGTGGTTTTGATTTGGGTGAATACCTGCGTCTGGGCTCCGGTGAGTTAAAGAGCGGTGGTTTTCGTCGCGAATCGATTCTCGCCGATGCGCTGGAAGCCTTGATCGGCGCCATTTACCTAGATGCGGGTATGGATGCTGCGCGTGAGCGCGTGCTGGCCTGGTTGACCGGTGAACTGGCCGGCCTGACCCTAGTCGATACCAACAAAGATCCGAAAACCCGCTTGCAAGAATTCCTGCAGTCGCGGGCCTGCGAGTTACCGCAGTATGAAGTGGTGGATATTCAGGGGGAGCCGCATTGCCGGATCTTTCTGGTTGAATGCCAGATTGCCCTTTTGAATGATAAAACCCGTGGTCAGGGAGCCAGTCGCCGAATTGCTGAGCAAGTCGCGGCGGCGGCAGCCTTGATTGCCTTGGGTGTGGAGAACGACCATGAGTGACAATATTAAGCCAGGCGCTGAGCTTGAATCAGGCACTGACGCGCCAGCCCTCGGGGCCTCGCGTTGCGGCTATGTCGCCATCGTCGGTCGTCCTAACGTCGGCAAGTCGACGCTAATTAACCATATTCTCGGTCAGAAACTGGCGATTACTTCGCGCAAACCGCAGACCACTCGGCACAACATGCTCGGGATCAAAACCGAAGGCAGCGTGCAGGCGGTGTATGTGGATACGCCGGGGCTGCACAAGAATGGCGAAAAGGCGCTGAATCGCTATATGAATAAAACTGCCTCGGCAGCGTTGAAAGATGTCGATGTGGTGATCTTTGTGGTCGACCGCATGCGCTGGACCGATGAAGATCAAATGGTCCTTGAACGTATTCAGTACGTGCAGGGCCCGGTTATTTTGGCGATTAATAAAACTGATCGTATCGAAGATAAAACCCAGCTGATGCCCCACCTCGAATGGTTGCAGCAGCAACTGCCGAAGGCTTTTATTGTGCCGATCTCTGCTCAGCAGGGGCATAACTTGGAAGCGCTGGAAAAGCTGGTGGCGGAGAACTTGCCTGAGGCTGAGCACTTTTTCCCGGAAGATCAGATTACCGACCGCTCTAGCCGTTTTCTGGCCGCCGAATTGGTGCGCGAGAAAATTATGCGTCAGCTGGGTGCTGAGCTGCCGTACCAGATCACCGTTGAGATCGAAGAGTTCAAGCAGCAAGGTCGCACCCTGCATATCCATGCATTGATTCTGGTTGAACGTGACGGCCAGAAGAAAATCATCATTGGCGACAGTGGTGAGCGGATTAAGCGCATCGGCATGGAAGCGCGTAAAGACATGGAGGTGTTGTTCGGCTCCAAAGTCATGCTCAATCTGTGGGTTAAGGTTAAAAGTGGCTGGTCCGATGATGAACGCGCCCTGCGTTCGCTGGGCTACGGCGACATCTAACTCGGCCATGCCCAACCAGGCGCAGGCGGCCTTCATTCTGCACAGTCGGGCCTACCGCGAAAGCAGTGCGCTGGTTGATTTCCTCACGCCGCAAGGCCGCCTGCGGGCGGTTATGCGCAGCGCTCGCGGGAAAAGTGGCAGTCTGGCGCGCGCCTTTGTGCCACTGGAAATCGAGTTGCGCGGGCGCGGTGAGCTAAAAACCGTCGCCCGCCTAGAAAATGTCGGCATTCCGAGCTTGCTGCAGGGTTATCAATTGTTCAGTGGCTTGTACCTAAATGAATTGCTGATTCGTTTGCTGCCCGCTGAAGACCCGCACCCCGAGCTGTTTGATCATTATCAGCTGACCATTCGCGCCCTAGCTGCCAAGCAACCGCTGGAGCCGTTATTGCGTGCGTTCGAGTGGCGATTGCTTGAACAGTTGGGTTATGGTTTTGCCCTTGATCATGATATGCATGGCCAGCCGGTGGACGCCGTTACGCTGTATCGGTTGCAGCCGGATGCTGGCTTTGAACCTGTGGCGCAACTGCAACCGGGACTCTTTCACGGCCATGACCTGCTGGCCATGTCTACGGCTGACTGGACTGCTCCTGGCGCGCTCGCGGCTGCTAAGCGCTTGATGCGTCAAGCCTTGGCGCCACACTTGGGTGGTCGGCCGCTGGTCAGTCGTGAGCTATTTGTTAACCTGCAATCTACTAACCGTATCGCGCAACTTTAAGGAGTGCATTCGTGACTGACGCAACGCGCATTTTGCTGGGGATCAACATCGACCATGTGGCCACCCTGCGCCAAGCCCGTGGTACCCGTTATCCCGACCCCGTTAAGGCAGCGCTAGACGCCGAAGAGGCCGGTGCCGATGGCATCACTGTGCACCTGCGCGAAGATCGTCGGCATATCCAAGAGCGTGATGTGCGGGTGCTCAAAGAAGTGCTGCAAACGCGAATGAACTTTGAGATGGGCGTGACTGAGTCGATGCTGGCTTTTGCCGAAGAAATTCGCCCAGCGCATGTTTGCTTGGTGCCCGAGACACGTCAGGAGCTGACCACTGAGGGTGGTTTGGACGTTGCCGGGCAGGAGGAACGTATCGCAGCAGCAGTGGCGCGTTTGGCCCGGTTTGGTTGCGAGGTTTCACTGTTTATCGACGCCGAACCTGCCCAGATCGAGGCCGCCAAGCGTGTTGGCGCTCCGGCGATTGAGTTGCACACTGGCCGTTACGCCGATGCGCAGACGCCTGCTGCAGTGGCTCTTGAGCTTGAGCGGATTCGCCAAGGTGTGGCCTGCGGCTTGGCTAACGGTCTGATCGTCAACGCCGGGCATGGTCTGCATTACCACAATGCTGAAGCGGTGGCGGCGATTCCCGGAATCAACGAACTAAACATTGGCCATGCGATTGTGGCGCACGCCTTGTTTGTCGGTTTTAAAAGCGCAGTGGCCGAGATGAAGCAGCTAATAGTGGTAGCCGCTGCGCGCCGCTAAATAGTCTTAGCGTTACAAACAAAGCCCGGAGCAACGATTGCCCCGGGCTTTTTTATGTCGCCCGGTTAGCGCTGTGGCTTAGCTGGAAACTCTTGGTGCAGTTGGCCGAGTTGGGCATCCTTGGCTTCCCACAGTTGGTTTACCCACTGCTGGAATTCAAGTTTATAGGCATCGTCTTGGTCGTAGTTTTTACCGATGAACTGCTTGGGTATGTCTACTTGTTCAAAGCGCACCACCACACGGTGTAAACCGCCGCAGAGCAATTGCCAAAAGGTTGGCGTGCCATTGGGGTAGTGAATGGTTACGTTGAGCATGCATGCCAGTTGCTCACCCATCGCATCCAATACAAAGGCGATGCCGCCGGCCTTGGGTTTGAGCAAGTAAGTAAACGGCGAATTTTGCTGGGCCTGTTTGGCGGCGGTCATCCGTGTGCCTTCGAGGAAGTTAAACACCGACACCGGGTTGGTCTTGTAGCGCTGGCAGGCCTTGCGTGTGGTGGCCATGTCTTGACCACGTTTTTCCGGGTGCTTGGCCAAGTACTGCTTGCTGAAGCGCTGCATAAACGGGAATTCCAGCGCCCACCAGCACAAGCCAATCACGGGTACCCAAATCAGTTCCTTCTTGAGGAAAAACTTCAAGAACGGCGCACGGCGATTAAGCAAGTGCTGCAGAATCAGAATATCCACCCAGGTTTGGTGGTTGCTGGTGACTAAGTAGGAGTCGCGCAGGTTGACGTTTTCTAAGCCTTTAACGTCCCATTCAATCGGCTGCACCAGATACATCCAGGCGCTGTTGACCGAAATCCAAGCGTTCGCCGAGGCGTGTACGCCGTGATTGATTATCCGTCTGGCGGCTTCAAAGGGCAGTAGCGCCTTGAACAGCGCGCCAATAAACAGCGGCCAGCAGAAAATCAGAGTGTTGAGGGCCAGAGTTATGCTGGCCAGTACGCCGCGCAGCGGCGCAGGAAGAAAACTTAGCATCGGGTTAAACCTTTGAAGTTCGGCGTCTAAGCGCCCTGATTCGGGCGCAGGTTACGCAGCAGCAATTTACGTAGCAGCAATCGCTAAAACGTCGCACAGATTAACCGCTGCCGGCGATGCTGAAAACCTGTGGAGCCTGCGCTTGGGCATGATTGCAGCGAATCCCAGCAATTTGGCTGGTTTATGCAGGTTTTCCCAACATGTTGGCCGCTTGCACGGCGGTCAGGGCGATGGTGTAAACGATGTCATCGACCAGCGCGCCACGGGACAAGTCGTTCACCGGCTTGCGTAAACCCTGCAGCATCGGTCCAACACTGACGCAGTCGGCACTGCGTTGTACGGCCTTATAGGTGGTGTTGCCGGTATTTAGGTCCGGGAAGATAAACACTGTGGCGCGTCCGGCAACTGGGCTGTTCGGGGCTTTTTGTTTGCCGACGCTGGCAATCGCTGCGGCGTCGTATTGCAGCGGGCCGTCGATCAGTAATTGCGGTTGGCGCTCTCGGGCTAGGCGAGTGGCGGCGCGAACTTTTTCTACATCGCTGCCAGTACCCGAATCGCCGGTGGAATAGCTGATCATCGCAACTCTTGGTTCGATACCAAACGCTGTAGCCGAGGCGGCGCTTTGCAGGGCGATTTCTGCCAACTCCTCGGCATTCGGGTCGGGGTTCACTGCGCAATCGCCGTATACCACCACCTGATCTGGCAGCAGCATAAAGAACACTGACGATACCAGTTGATAGCCCGGCGCCGTTTTGATCAGCTGCAGGGCCGGGCGAATGGTATTGGCCGTGGTGTGAATTGCCCCAGAAACCAAGCCATCCACCTCATCTAGGGCGAGCATCATGGTGCCTAACACCACCGAGTCTTCCAGCTGCTGTTCGGCCATCGGGGCGTTCAAATTTTTGCCTTTGCGCAGCTCCACCATGGGCGCTACATAACGTTTGCGAATTAACTCCGGGTCGAGAATCTCCAAACCCTCGGGTAACTCAATGCCCAGCGCCTTGGCCACGATGTGCACCTCCACAGGGTTGCCCAGCAGCACGCAGCGGGCAATGCCGCGGGTCTGGCAGATGACCGCAGCCTGAATGGTGCGCGGCTCGCAACCTTCCGGTAAAACGATGCGCAGGTTGGCTGCTTGCGCCTGTTTGACTAGGTGATAGCGAAACGCCGCGGGCGATAAATGTGGCTCACGCGGACTGCCGCAGCGCTGGCGCAGCCATTCGTGGTCGATGTGGCTGGCAACGAACTCGCTGACTAACTCGGCGCGCTCGCGGTCATCAATGGGGATTTCCTGGTTCATGCGGTGCAGGCTGGTGGCGGTGTCGTAGGAGTTGGTCGCCACACTGAGCACTGGCAA
>JBBKVZ010000140.1:0-6880 GCA_037968715.1 Pseudomonas sp. | reverse complement strand
AGTGCGCGGTGGCTGGGCCTACGATGATGTTGGTGCCTTTGACGATTGATGCGACCCGAATGGAACTCTCCAGTATTTGCTCGTTGCCATAACGCATTACGAAGTCGGCTGCACCACTCTGCAGGTTCACCGCCGTTCTCGCATAAGGAACAATTGTGTTGGTATAGGCAAAACCTGCTTCCTCGGCGATACGATTGCCGATCTCAAACATAATTCCAGTGGGCTTTCCATCCGCGCCGACGAAGCCAAGCGGCTCTACCGCAATGGTTTCGATCCTAAGGGGCCTCGCCTGCACGGCCATGCTCGCGTTTAGGACAAGCACTAATACGCAAATGGCACGCAGAACAAAAATGTTGGTAGTGCCCATCAATGCCTCTCGCTGAAAATTCATTTTTAATACTTGTGCACGTTAAATGCTTTGTCAATTTACGCCAGACTAGCTCATGTCGTTGTGCGCGAGTAAAGCCACATCACCGCCAGTTGCTCGGGTATTGGCCGTAATCTCTTGCTCACCATTGCGGCTTAGCGCCGGATATTTTGCAGAACGCCCGAATAGCGAAACACCTGGCCAAACAGTGGGTGAGTTAGACGAAAGTCCATTTGGAAGTAATTGTTGTCGCTGCCCGATTCGATAATGCTGGTGTGGCCCAGTGCCAGCCACTCAGGGATGGGTAGCAGCACAGCTCCCAGCTTCAGCACGAAGTGCACGCCCTGGTAGTGTAGTTGGCCATCCTGTACGTGAACCGCCATTTGTAAGCCGAGTAAGGGATTTACGAATTCGATCAGTTGGTTGCTGCCTGCCGAGACGCAGTAACTATTGAATGTTATGACTTGGCCATCGGCAAAGGTCAGTGTCCGTCGCCAATATTGGCGGCTGTTCTCGGTGTGTTTTTCTACCCGGGTTGCGACCTCTTTGCCGGCGCGATTGATCAGTGCGCCACACCTGTGCAGCACATGCAGCAAAGGTTGCATAAAACGCGGGTACTCGATGTCTAGATAGCCGACATCCATGTTGGGGGCGAGTTGGTAATGTGCCTGCAAGGCTGGATGAAGTGTGTCCCAGTCGTTGCCCAGTGCCTGTTGCATCAGGCTTTTCATGATGAGGCCCCTGGCATATGTTTGAAGACCATCAGTGCCACTACTAGCACCATGGCGGTGAAGGCGGGCAGACCTAGCCAGAACCAGTAGCGCGCCATGCGCCAGTAAGCGTCGGGAAGTGCTGTTTGATCGGTTGCCGCCGCAGTCGACATTTCGCGCATGCGAATCTGCAGCCAAACCACCGGTAGCCAGCAAGCGCCGGCAAAACAGAACAGCACGAGACTGATGGCAATCCAGGGGGTGCTGAGTGGGTAGCCCGCGATATATACCATTGCTAGTCCGCTTAAGGGCTGAAAAATAACGGTAGGGGTGGTGAAAACCCAGTCAGCCAAAACCACATGCCTATTGGTTGCCGCAATGTGCGCCACGTTGCCACTGCGGTCGGCCATCCATTTGTAGAAAGCACTGCCCAAGCCGGTGCCGAACAACAGCACCATACTGAGAATATGCAGCGTTTTTAGGGCCATATAGGTCATGTTGCGCTCCCTGCTGATGTGGCGGTTGTGGCATCCAAGAACAACAGTGTTGCGGTTAGCGGCCGTGGCCGGCGCCCGATAAACTGCGTAATGGGCTGTGCGTCAGCCCAGCAGCCGGCTTGCAACATACGCAGGTTCTCAGGTTGCAGCATCGGGCTGAACCAGCGGCCCAGCCAGGTGCAGGCTCGCGCCAGTGCTAGCGGTATGTGCAGCATGCGCCCAGGAGGCAGCCCTTGGGCACGGCGCATCCATTGCAACCACTCGGCAAAGCTCAGGGGTTCGCTGCCTACAACGTCCACTGTTTGCCGAGTTTGCTGGGTGCCAAGGCAGGCGAAGACCGTATCGACTACGTCGCTGATATGCACCGGTTGCAGTTGTTGTTTTCCTGCGCCAAGTACAGGGATGAGTGGCAAGCGGGTCATGCGCATAAAGAGTGCGCAGCTTTGTCCACCGTGGCCGTAGATCAGTGCCGGACGCAGCACAAACCAGTCGAGATCAAGGCTGCGCAGGTAGTTATCGGCCGCGAGTTTACTGTGGTGATAGGCGGAAAATGCATGGCTGTCGGCGCCGAGTGCAGATATTTGCACGACCCGACTAATGCCCGCGAGGTTGCATGCGTGGAACAACGCTTGAGGCGCTGTCGTGTGCAGGGGCAAAAAGCGCTGGGTGCCCGTTTCGCCAATAATGCCAACGCTGTTGATGACCACATCGATGCCCTCAAGCAACGGCAGCCAGTCGGCACTGTCGAGCATTTGGCAAAAATTAAAGCCCTGTGCGCGCGAAATTGGCCGCACTAGGTGACCAGCAGCAATTAACCTGCTGGCAATGTTACGGCCGATAAAACCACTGGCGCCGGTGAGTAGAATATTCATTGCGGGCTCCCTACGTGCTTGGGCAGGACCACGAACTGGCCAAGCCGTTTGCCGATCGAGTGCAGGCCGATCAACAGTCCAGCCAAACCAGCCATCAGGGCGAACCGCAGGTTGTCCATGGGATTACTGAAGTGGGTGAACAGGTCCACCGTCAATACCAGTAAAAGAGGAACGCTAATCAGCATCACCTTGGTGTAACTAAGCCAAAAAATGGCTGCTGGTTTATCCGGACAAATTCTTTCCAGTACATTGCTTAAGGGGCCAGAGAGTACGTGCAGTACGGCCAAGCTCATGAGTACGCAGATGAGTAGTTCAAGGGGTAGCAGGTAGTTGGTGTTCATGAGGAGCTCCGGTGGTGTTTGGAGTTCACAGTGTCGGATTTGCTTGGGGGATGATCTTCCGGTTTGATCGAAACGGAGCTTTTTTTAGCTCCGAAATGATCTTTTGGGAGCGCAATGCCTGCAAAACTGGCTTTTATTTGGCCATTTACTTGTTTGTGGTTGAACGCGTTTTTATCGGTAAACGCGGTCTTCGTTTTGTCGTCCTCGCGAACGCGGGAATGACGGGGTTATTTAGGGCTTCATGCTGTTCAGGCATTAAGCTGTACAGCGCCTTTTATCTCGCGGAGTCGGTTTTTAGCTGCAGCTTGCGGTATTGCCCTGGCGTCATGCCTTCTATTTCGCGGAAGGCGTCGTAGAAATTCGATTGTGAGCTAAAGCCGACACTCAAACCCACCGACAATACCGAGGCCGAAGGCTCGGCGCAGAGCATTTGCTTGGCGGCAGCAATGCGCAGCTCGCGCAGATAACGAGAAAAGCCCTTGCCCAGTTGAGCGTTGATCAGCTCCGACAGTTGGTGGCTGCTCAGTGCTAAACGCTCTGCCAAGCTGGGCAAACTCAGCGCTTGGTCGGCGTAGACGTGTTCAACGCACATTAGCGCGTCCAGTTTGCTTAGCGCGCCTGCACAGTCGACGTTAGCGAGCGTCGAGTTGGCATAGGTGGCCTGTGCTGTTTCACTTATTTCGGTTGCAAGTCTGGGTCTTAGACCTAGGGTGGTGAGCACCAGAAAAAACGCCAAGCCAATGGCTATCGCATACAGGCTGATGAATAGTTTTGCCGGCAGTGCCTGCTGGAATAAACCCAGGCCTGAAATTCCGATAGCAATGCAGAAAACCAGTCCGAGTAAGCTCATTTCTACTGGGTATTGGCTGCGTTCAGTGCGCAACAAGTAAATTTTCCGAGCCAGCCATAAGAGATACCCAGCGCCGACCACAAAAGCCAATGGCAATGCATTGTCGGTGGGCAGCCATGGTGCGATGACTACTGGCAGTGCATGCCATAGCCGTGTCGGTCGTGGCGCAATGTTTTGTGCTGGTGTTAGCAGCGGTGCGCTGAACATAAAAAATGCCGGTGCAACCACAAAAAGCAATATTCGGTACGACGAGCCCGTCACCCAGGGCAAATTCAGCTGCAACCAAGCGAAATGGATCAACTGCAGGCCTCCGAGGGCCATAAGTAACAGCAGCCCCATGGTTTTGGCGACGGGCTGTGCGGGATAGTTAATTTCGCGAAAATGCGTCAGCGCCAGCACGAGAGCACTGAACAGCGAAAAACCAATGAGTAAGACAGCTAATGAAATCATGACTAATCCTTGTGCCGAGTTTTCAGCGCGCACCCTAATGGCGCTGCCCAACTGGCGGTTTATTCCTTGGTAGCTGACCCGGTTTATGCTGAGGACTGTGGCCGGGCGCGGCGGCAACCTTGCCAGCAAAGTAGCTAAGCGTCAAAGCGCCGATTTAAGTTGCACGCCAGTGCGCCAGCGTTGAGCAAGTACAACCTCTTTGCCGGTGGACAAACTGCGCGTTGTCCACCCTAAATTGCCGAATACAGTGTGTAGGGTAGGAAACTGCGCAGCATTGCTCACCGGGCTTATCCAGGTTACTCACTGGGTTGGGAATGACGGGGTTATCCAGGATTTCACGCGGTTCAACAGTTAACGGTTAGCTAGCCTTGTTATTCGCCCGCTCAGTGAGATGATTCAGCCATGAATATAAATAGTGCTGTGCCCGCCGCCGCTAGCAAAAAGAGCAGCCGCAAGGTTCACCCAAGTAAAGAGCAAATCGCCTTGTTGCCTGACTTTGAAGGCTTGCAACTTGAGCAGATTGTGCTTCTTGAGTCGTCTGCGCAGTTTGCGCAGGCTCTTTCCTTGATCAAGGCGGCCGGCGTCGTGGGCTTCGATACCGAATCGAAACCGGTATTTGCCAAGGGCGGTATCAGCGACGGTCCCCATGTGGTGCAGATCGCCCTAGATGACCGTGCTTTTATTGTCCTGGTCGACAGCAACCCGCCGATTGAATTCCTTCAGGCGGTTTGTGAATCGAAAACGATCATTAAGGTCGGTATTGGCTTGAAGTCAGATCGCTCGCACTTCATGCATAAATTCGGCTTTCAGCTGCAAGGTGCAGTCGATCTTACTCAGCCACTGCGCTCGCTTGGTTACAAACAGGCGCTGGGTGCCAAGTCGGCGGTAGCCGTGCTGCTGGGGCGCAACCTAAAGAAATCCAAGTCGGTGTCTACATCGAACTGGGCAATGCGCCCCCTCCAGCCCGCACAGTTGCTCTATGCGGCCAATGACGCCTACTGCGCCCTAAAGCTATTTCAGGCCCTCGGCTCACCACTGCCAGGGCCGCAGAGTCGCCGCAAGGCCATTGCAACCCCGTAGTTATTGGCAGCGCACTCGCGGCCTTTTCCAACTGCGCCTTTGTTAGACTGCCGGCCATTGTTGTTTACCTGCGAGCAAAGTTGATGAGCGAACCGATCCGCCTCACCCAATACAGCCACGGCGCCGGTTGTGGCTGCAAGATTTCGCCCAAGGTGTTGGATGTGATCTTGGCTGGCAGTGGCGCGCAGAATCTGGACCCTAAGCTTTGGGTGGGTAATGCCTCGCGTGATGATGCTGCTGTGTATGCGCTGGATGACGAGCGCGGTGTGGTTTCAACCACCGATTTCTTTATGCCGATTGTCGATGACCCCTATGACTTCGGGCGTATCGCGGCCACCAACGCGATCAGTGATATTTACGCCATGGGCGGCGACCCGCTGATGGCCATCGCCATTCTCGGTTGGCCGGTCAATGTGCTGGCGCCGGAAGTAGCCCGTGAGGTGATTCGTGGTGGCCGGGCGGTGTGCGACGCGGCGGGTATTCCCTTAGCGGGCGGTCATTCCATTGATGCCCCCGAGCCGATTTTTGGTCTGGCGGTCACCGGGGTAGTGCTCAAACGCCATATGAAACGTAATGACAGTGCCACGGTCGGTTGTCGTCTGTATCTCTCCAAACCACTGGGCATTGGCATTCTCACCACCGCCGAAAAACAGTCGAAGCTGCGCGCCGAAGATGTTGGCTTGGCCTGTGAGTGGATGTGCACCCTGAATAAGCCCGGCAGCCGTTTTGGCAAGCTTGCAGGCGTGATGGCCATGACCGACGTGACTGGTTTTGGTCTGCTCGGGCATTTGTTGGAAATGGCCGACGGCAGTGCGCTGACCGCGCAATTAGAGTTCGCCGCAGTGCCGCGCCTGCCGGGGGTGGATTACTACCTCGAACAAGGCTGCGTACCGGGCGGCACGCACCGTAACTTCGACAGTTATGGTGAGAAGGTGGCGCCGCTTACTGATGAACAGAAATTCCTGCTCTGCGACCCGCAAACCAGCGGTGGCTTATTGGTGGCGGTTAGCCCAGAAGGCGAGGCCGAGTTTCTCGCCGTGGCGGCGGAGTTGGGCTTGCAGTTGGCGCCAATCGGCGCGCTGGTTGCTCGCCAGACTTACGCGGTTGAGGTGTTTTGATGCGCGCCAATACCGCTGATTTTCAGCAGTTATTTCTTGACGATGTGCCAATGATGGATGCTCGTGCGCCGGTGGAATTCAGCAAGGGTGCGTTCCCCGGCGTGATTAACTTGCCGCTGATGAATGACCTTGAACGCCAGCAAGTGGGTACCTGCTACAAACAGCGCGGTCAGGACGCGGCCATCGGCCTGGGGCATAAGTTGGTCAGTGGCGCGCTTAAAGCCGAGCGGATTGCCGCTTGGGCGGCGTTTGCTCAGGCGCACCCTGATGGTTATTTGTATTGCTTTCGCGGTGGCCTACGCTCGCAGATCGTTCAGCAGTGGCTTAAGGAAGAAGCGGGCATCGACTATCCACGGGTTATCGGCGGCTATAAAGCGCTGCGCACCTTCCTGCTCGAAACCACCGAACAGGCGTTGACGCAGTGCCAGTTTGTGATTCTGGGTGGCCTTACCGGCACCGGCAAAACCGAGGTGTTGGCGCAGCTGGATAATGCCGTGGATTTAGAAGGACATGCCAATCACCGTGGCTCCAGCTTTGGTAAACGGGTTAGTCCGCAGCCGATGCAGATCGATTTCGAGAACCGTTTGGCCATCGA
>JBBKVZ010000139.1:0-3301 GCA_037968715.1 Pseudomonas sp. | reverse complement strand
ACTTTATCGTTCATGAGCGTGATTTATTCAGTCAGGGATTTTGGGCGATTGTGGTACATCGGTTCGGTAACTGGCGTATGGGTATTACTAACCGCTTTCTGCGTTTGCCTTTTTCGTTGTTCTACAAAGTGCTTGAAAAACTAGTCGAGTGGTTTTGTGGCATAAGCCTCAAATACACCGTATTGGTTGGCCGCCGTGTGCGGATTTGGCACCATGGCGGCATGGTTCTGGGGGCCTTGTCGATCGGCGACGACGTGCATATTCGGCAAAACACCACTTTCGGTGTGAAGCGGCGTGGTCAACCCCGGTGGCTGAAGCCGGTCATTGGTAGTCGCTGTGATATTGGTGCTGGTGCAGTCATTGTTGGCGGCATTGAGGTTGGCAGTGACAGTGCGGTGGGAGCCAATGTGGTGCTTTCAGAGTCGGTGGCTGCGGGCAGCGTAGTCTTGGTGGCTAAACCGTACATCTCCTCGAAGAGTTCGTGAGCGGTGCCATGCGTGCGCTGTTCATTGTGCAGTGTTCTTACCTGTGGTTTTTAGGCGTCGCTAGCGCGGCCTCAAACAAGTGAAGACTCATCAGCGTTCTTACCTATGGGCTAATGAGCGCGCTGTGCGCTGTATTTTGACCACTGCGTATTTTTGTTAAGCCTGGTTATGTTGAGCGAACTTGAAGTTTGCTTGCCTTGGTGCTCCGCGCGCGCATTGCTGGATAGGCTGAACCGCTGGCAGTACTACTGGAAAGCTGTACGGCGTTGCTCCAGCATTTTTGGCGCGTCGTTACTGGGGCTGATACCCTGCCCGGCAGTAAGATCGACAACGCTGTGGTGTTGATTGAGGTGGGGGCGATTCTCTTGCAGCGGGTGTTCCGGGGATCATTAAAAACGTGCAAGCGTTCAGACTAAGGGAAGGTCAATGAGTCAGCCGATGGACTACTTCGAACGGTTTTTTATCATCAACTTCGTCGCGCGAACTGATCGCCGAGATGAGATTGCCGCTCAACTAAAGGCTATTGGGTTGAGCTTGGCGGCTACGCACGTCGAACTGTTCCCGGCCGTACGCCCTGAGGCGGCGGATGGCTTCCCGAGTTTCGGGGCCAAGGGCTGCGTTATGAGCCACTTGAATGTGTTGCGAGAGGCTCAGCGCTTGGGTTTACAGCGCGTGCTTATTTTTGAGGATGGCTTGGATTTCGCCAAGGATTTCAATTCGCGAATTAAACCGTTTATTGAGCAATTGCCGCGCGCGGACGGGTCACTCTTTTATGGCGGCTATCACATGCAGCCGCTTGCTTGCGGCCAAGTGCTTAATGGGTTGGTTGAGGCCCGCCCAGATGAGTTAGTCGGGACTACGCATTTTATTGCTTTTCAGGGCGCGGCTATCGCGGCTTCCGTGGCGTATTTAGAGAAAACCCTTACTCGACCTGCTGGAGATCCCGATGGCGGCCCCATGCATGTGAATGGTGTCTATAGCTGGTTGGGCGAGCAAGTCCGCAGTTTAAAACGCTGTTGGCCAGTCCTGAACTTGGTTTTCAGCGCGCCTCGCGTACGGACATTCATGACCTGCGCTGGTATGACGCAACGCCCTTGGTTCGTGAAGGTGTGGCATGCCTTCGATGGGCCAAAAATATTCTGCTGCAGCGCTGAGTTAACCTCATGAATACAGGTATCGGTGTGGTTGTTATCGGGCGCAACGAGGGTGAGCGGCTTGAGCGCTGCCTCGTTACGCTGGTTGGCGCCGTAGAACACATTATTTATGTCGACTCTGGCTCAACCGATGGCTCCGTACACATGGCGCAAGAGCTTGGGGTTGAGGTGGTCGCGCTGGATATGACGCAACCCTTCACGGCTGCGCGTGCGCGCAATGAAGGCTTTCAGCGTCTGCAACAACTGTGTCCGCACACGGGCTATGTGCAGTTTGTCGATGGGGATTGCGAGGTGCAGGCCGGCTGGCTGGTCACCGCGCAATCCTTTCTTAATGAACATCCTACGGTTGCGGTGGTCTGTGGAAGGCGGCGCGAGCGTTACCCAGAGCATTCGATATACAACCTGCTGTGTGATCTGGAGTGGGATACGCCGATAGGTGAGGCACTGGCCTGCGGCGGGGATGCATTGATGCGGGTTGACGCTTTCGTTGCTGCGCAGGGCTTTCGTGCGGATTTAATCGCCGGAGAGGAGCCTGAGTTGTGTGTGCGCTTGCGCACTGCGGGCTGGAAAATATGGCGCCTGAATGCCGAAATGACTCTGCATGACGCAGCTCTTACCCGCTTTGCTCAATGGTGGCAACGCACCTTGCGCGCGGGACACGCCTTTGCCGAGGGGGCGTTTTTACACGGCGCAGCACCGCAGCGCCATTGGTTGCGTGAATCCCGACGTGCATGGCTGTGGGGGTTGGCTATCCCGCTGCTGATCGTTGGTGCATGTTTACTTCTAGGCTGGCCGGGCTTGTTTTTGTGGTTAGTTTATCCGCTGCAGGTATTGAGAATTGCGCGTAAAGGCGTTCGCTCTGTACGCGAAAATTGGTTGCAAGCGCTGTTTTTGGTGCTGGGTAAATTCCCCGAGATGCTCGGCCAGGTGAAATATCTGTTACGTAGAGTCGGTGCAGGTAAAACAACCTTGATTGAATACAAGTAGGTGTAATGAATGTCTCAGCCATCAGCTGAAGTTCCCGATTTGTCGCGTGAGCACAAAACCTGGTTTAGCTGGGCACCCTCAAAGGCATTGTTAGCGAGTATCCGCGCCTATGCGCGGCATCGCGATTCGCGTAACCCGCTGGCATTGCTGCTGAAAAAGTGGGCAGTACTACGGCACAGATTCTGGAGTGTCGTTACCGGGGCGGATATTCCGCTCGGCGCAAATATTGCAGGTGGCTTACTGCTGCCGCATGCCAATGGCATCGTGATCCACCCGGAGGCGCTCATTGGCCCCAATTGCCTGATATTCCAGCAGGTCACGCTAGGCACTCGTGGCCCTGGTGGCGCACCACAAATAGGCGGGCATGTGGATATCGGCGCCGGGGCAAAAATTCTCGGCCCGGTGAAAATCGGCAACCATGTGGTGATCGGCGCAAATGCCGTGGTGCTGGTCGATGTGCCAGACAATTGCATGGCGGTGGGTATCCCCGCCGTGGTTAAACCACGACAACGTCAGGAAGACTGAATCAATGCGTATCGCCTATTTCATCAATCAATACCCCAAGGTCAGCCATAGCTTTATACGCCGGGAAATCTTGGCGCTGGAGCGCTTGGGCTTTGCCGTGCAGCGCATTGCCTTGCGCGGCTGGGATGCCGAGTTGGTGGATGCCGAGGA
>JBBKVZ010000138.1:0-8702 GCA_037968715.1 Pseudomonas sp. | reverse complement strand
CCAGTGGAGTTGTTGGCCCAGCGCCGACGTGAGGCTGACCTGTTATTTCACCGAGCTGGGATTACCTTCACGCTCTACGGTGACGATCAAGGTACTGAGCGTTTAATCCCCTTTGACACCATCCCGCGCAGTATTCCGCGCAGCGAATGGAAGCTCATTGAGCGCGGTTGCATTCAGCGCGTGCAAGCGCTGAACATGTTCCTCACCGACCTGTATCACGATCAACGCATTATCAAGGCGGGGATCATCCCAGCTGAGCAGGTATTGGCCAACGAAGGCTATCAAATGGCCATGCAGGGCTTAGACCTGCACCGCAACCTCTACGCCCACATTGCGGGTGTCGACTTGGTGCGTGATGGCGACGGTACCTATTACGTTCTGGAAGATAATCTGCGTACCCCTAGCGGCGTCAGCTACATGCTGGAAGACCGCAAGATGATGATGCGTTTATTCCCAGAGCTGTTTGCCTCGCAACGCATAGCGCCGATCGATCATTATCCCAGCATGTTGTTATCGACCCTGAAAAGCTCCAGCCCGGTCGACGACCCTTACGTAGTGGTGCTAACCCCAGGGCACTTCAACAGTGCCTACTTTGAGCATGCTTTTCTGGCTCGAGAAATGGGCGTTGAGTTGGTTGAAGGCGCGGATCTGTTTGTGCGCGACGATAAGGTGTATATGCGCACCACCGCCGGCCCTAAGCAGGTTGATGTGATCTACCGCCGGCTGGACGATGCGTTTATGGACCCGCTGGCCTTTAACCCGCAGTCGATGCTGGGTGTGCCAGGGCTGTTGTCGGCCTATCGCAGTGGCAACGTATCGCTGGCCAATGCCCTTGGCACCGGTGTAGCGGACGACAAGTCGGTTTATCCGTACGTTCCAGACATGATTCGTTTCTATCTGTCTGAAGAGCCTATCTTGGCCAACGTACCGACGTGGCAATGCCGTAAACCCGCCGATTTGTCCCATGTGTTGGCAAACTTGCCGGAGTTGGTGGTTAAGGAAACTCAGGGTTCCGGTGGCTACGGCATGTTGGTCGGGCCCGCCGCAAGTAAAGCGGAGATAGAAGACTTCCGCGCTCGCTTAAAGGCTAACCCGGCGGCCTATATCGCCCAGCCGACGCTGTCGCTCTCCACGTGCCCAACCTTTGTTGAACAAGGTATTGCGCCACGGCATATCGACTTGCGGCCGTTTGTGTTGTCCGGTCGCGAGACCCGCTTAGTCCCCGGTGGTCTTACCCGGGTGGCACTGCGCGAGGGTTCGCTGGTGGTCAATTCGTCCCAAGGTGGCGGTACTAAAGACACCTGGGTAGTTGAAGAATAATAGGGAAGTGATCATATGTTGAGTCGCACTGCCGCATCACTGTATTGGATGTCCCGCTACTTAGAACGCGCAGAAAACCTCGCGCGCATGCTGGACGTTAGTTATTCACTGTCCTTGATGCCCCATGATCAGCATGGCGCAGGGCTAGAAGAACTGGCCATGTCGCTGAAAATCACCGGAACGTTTGAGCAGTACCAAGAATTGCACGGCGAGTTGGATGCAGAACGCTTATTGCACTTCTTCGCCTTGGATGGCGAAAACCCCGGCAGCATCTATTGCTGTCTGCGTGAGGCGCGCAGCAACGCCCATGCGGTTCGCGGGCGCATCACCTTGGAAATGTGGGAAAACATCAATGCCAGCTGGCTGGAAGTTCGCGAAATAGCTGAACAGGGCCTGAGTAGCTACGGCATCGGTCCATTTTGCGAGTGGGTTAAGCGCCGTTCGCACCTGTTTCGCGGTTCTGCTTATGGCACCAGTTTGCGCAATGACGCATTCCGCTTTATGCGCTTGGGCATCTGTATTGAGCGCGCGGACAACACCCTGCGTTTGCTCGACTCGCGCTACGAAATGCTCGGTGAAGATGCCGATAACATCACCGACGGCTCGGCCTATGATTACTATCAATGGAGTGCGTTGTTGCGTGCACTGTCGGCATTCGAGGCCTTTATTGAGATCTACCGTGGCTCGCCGGGCAAACGCAAGGTCGCCGAGTTGCTGATTTTGCATGAAGACGTGCCGCGCTCATTGCGCGCCTGCATAGTTGAGATCAAGCAGATTCTTGACGAGCTGCCAGAGCGCAGCGGCCGGCCAGCGCAATACAAAGCCGATGAGATGGAAGAGCGCTTACGCCATATCGGCGTCAGTAAAATCCTCAGCACCGGGCTACATCCATGGCTATCTGAGTCAATCGTGCAAGTGCGCGAGTTGGCGACGGCCATCCATACTGCTTATCTGGAGGTCGCATGAAGCTATCAATCAGCCATGACACCACATACAGCTATGAGCATGAGGTGCGTTCGAGCGTTCAGTATCTGCGGTTAACCCCGCAGAACAGTGAGCGGCAAAAAGTATTGGATTGGCAGCTGAAATTGCCCGGGCCGGTGCGTGCCCAGCGCGACCCATACGGCAATATCCTGCATGTGTTGAGCCTGGAAGAGCCCCATGACTCACTGGTGATTCACGCCAGCGGGCAGGTGGAAATCGACACCAGTTTTGACGGTGAGCATGACTCGCAAGCGCCGCACCCTTTTATGCGCAGTACCCCGCTGACTTTGGCCGATGCTGCCTTGCGTGAGTTTGCCTTGAAGCACTGTGGTGAGCGACGTGATCGCGCAGCGCTGATCGAGTTGATGCATGCACTGGCACTGGCGATGCCGTATCAGCCGGGTTCGACTGAGGTCGATAGCACTGCTGCTGAGTCTTTTGCTCGCGGTGCGGGAGTCTGTCAGGACCATGCCCATGCCTTTTTGGCCTGTGTGCGCAGTTTGGGCCTGCCAGCGCGCTATGTTTCTGGCTATTTGTGCAGCGAAGACAGTGAACACTTGGCCAGCCATGCGTGGGCTGAGGTCTGGTTGGATGGCGTGTGGTACAGCTTCGATGTTACCAATGGCCTGTCCCGTCCGGAACGCCACCTGAAGTTGGCGGTGGGCATGGACTACCTCGACGCATGCCCAGTGCGGGGCATGCGCCGTGGCGGCGGCGGTGAGCAGATGCATGCACAAGTACAGGTCAGCGAACTGAGTATGCAGATGCAAACTCAGTAGGCACTAGGGTTAATCCTCGGGCAGGGCTTCGTCGGCCGGTAGTACAGTTACCTTGACCTCGAGGATTTGCTCGCCACCGCCTAGCACCACCCCGCGCAGCGGGGTCACGTCGCTAAAATCACGTCCCCAGCCCAGGGTGATGTGCTCATGCTTTACCAAGCAGCGGTTCGTCGGATCGAAATCGATCCAACCCAAATTTGGGCAAAATACCGAAACCCAAGCGTGGGAGGCATCGGCGCCAATTAAGCGCGGTTGTCCCGGTGCTGGGTGGGTGAGGATGTAGCCCGAGATATAGCGCGCCGGCAGGCCGAGACTGCGCAGGCAACCAATCATCAACTGGGCGAAGTCCTGACAAACACCACGGCGGCCAGCCAGCACCTCGGTCAACGGGGTAGAGATGTCGGTGGCCGTGGGGTCGAACTCAAACTCGTCGAAAATCTGCTGTGTTAATGCCAGTGCGGCTTCCAAATGGGGGCGGCCGGCCGTAAAACTTTGCCGCGCATAGTCGGCCAGTGCGGTATCACAGTGGATATGCGGCGAATCGTAGAGAAACTGCAGCGCCTCAAGTGACTCTGTCGTTGGCGGGCGGTGCATGCTCTGCGCCAAGCTTTCCCAAGTTTGACTGCCCTTTATCTGCTCAAGTCCAGGACGTGGGCTGAGTACCACCCGAAAGTCGGCCAATACACTCAGTTTATGATGGGGGTCTGTAAGTGTGATGTGCCGGGTCAGATTGCCAAAATAATCCAACCTTGACTGTTCATGCTCAGGCGGCGGATCGATCTGAATTTTCTGAGATTCGCACTGTTGGTAGGGGAAGTTGCGCGGGCTTAAATGCAAATACTGCTGCGAAAGGCTGACCGCAAACATGTAGGTATACAGGGTTTCATGCAGCACCCGGTAAGCAATGGGCGCGCTCGTGGCCTCGTGGTTGCTGCTCATGCCTGCCCCTGTTGTTGATCAAAACGTGCGGTGTAGCTAAAGAAGCGGGCACTGAGTTGCTCGGAAAGCTTTTCGCTGGCTGTTTTGACCTGCAACAGCAGGTCGATCAATGCACTGTTGCCACAATATAGATCGCGGTCGGGGTCGAGTGCTTGCAACGCATTGCGTAACGGCAGTAGCAACGTTTCACCGACGTTGTCGTAGCGCGCAGCAAGCTTATGCAGGTTCTTCAGCAAGCCTTGCAGCTGAAACAGTACTGAGCGCGGATTGTCCTGATCGAGTAACAACAGATCCAGTACCGGCAACCACTCAGCTTGCGCGCGATAACGCGAGCGATAGGTCACGATGCTGTCGGACAGTTCCAGCAGCCAGTCCAAATCAGTTTCTACCGGCATTTGCAGCGCCTGGATGACAGTCTGAGCTTGGAACTGCAAACGTTCCAGACGCCGACCGATAGACATAAAGCGCCAGCCCAAGTCGCGGGTCATGCCGTCGAGGGCGAAGCCGGACAGCCCCATCAGCATGGTAGTGGCATCATCCAGTACACGCATGCTTTCCGCCTGGGACAACGGCGTGTCATCGTCAACGTGGTGTTGCAGCATGT
Organism: Pseudomonas sp.; assembly: GCA_037968715.1. Taxonomy (GTDB): domain Bacteria; phylum Pseudomonadota; class Gammaproteobacteria; order Pseudomonadales; family Pseudomonadaceae; genus Aquipseudomonas. The sequence goes on along the minus strand of JBBKVZ010000138.1, from coordinate 4,076 downwards.
GGTTGAGGGCGCGCCAGTTGTCGGCTGACAATCTTTCGCGCAATTGGCCAGCACTGAAGTACAGATTCTGTTGTTGGCGTGCCAAGCCGGGTGCACTTGGCGAAACAACACCGAGCAACAGTGCCGCTTCAATTTGCTCATCGGTTAAAAGCACAGGTTCCTTATTGCCGGTGTCTGCTTCTTCTGGCGCGCTGCTAACCCGTGGCTCAGCGGGTGTCGGCTGGATGAGATGGCTCCAGTAACACAGGGCTTTGACCGCCCCCCATTCATCGCCGCGCTCTTTTGGGGCGAATAACTGATTAAGTGCTAGACGCATCAGCCGCGCAACGTTATCGCAGCGCTCGGTATTGCGCCCCAGCCAAAGTAGATTTTCCGCCAGTCGACTGGAGAGGTGCGTATTGTCGCGAACCAGGTCTTTGGCACTGGTGGTGCGGCTGGCTTGTCGCGGTGGTGTATGGGCACTGCGGCCAAGTACCCAGGTGTCCTTACTGCCGCCGCCGCGCTGCATAGAAATGATCCGCGAGTCGACACCTGTAGCTACCCGCGTTAGGCCGCCGGGCATTACCCGATAACCATTAGGCGTGGCACAGGCATACACCCGCAGGCCGATAGCACTGGCGGCTAGACCTTGCGGTGCGGAGGTTTGCCAAATCGGTGCATGGGACAGGCGCACCAGCTCTTGAGCTACATAATTGCGCGGATTGGCGCGCATTTTGGCGATCAGTTTGTCGCGGGCCGGGCCTTGTAGATCCTTACCGAATACCGAGCGTTGGCGCAGTTGGGCAAAGCTCGGCTTAATCACCAATTGATCGAACTTTTCCAGTACCTGTTCTAACGCAGCCGGCTCGCCACACCACCACGTGGCCACCGAAGGCATGAGTAACTTTTCACCCAGCAGGCGCTGGCTCAGGCCGGGCAGAAAGCCCAGCAATGCGCCAGATTCCAGCAGGTTGGAGCCCAAGCTGTTGGCAATTAGCACATTGCCGAGCCGCGCAGCCTCGGTCAGCCCCGCAACGCCAAGGGCCGATTCGGTGCGCAGCTCCAGTGGGTCGCAGAAATCATCATCGACCCGACGCATGATCACGTGGACCCGTTGCAACCCAGAGAGGGTTTTTAGGCAAACAATCCCGTTGCGTACGGTGAGGTCGCTACCTTCCACCAATGGAAAACCTAGGTGGCGAGCCAAGTAGGCTTGCTCGTAATAGGTTTCGTTGTACGGGCCGGGAGTTAACAGCACCACCAGCGGAGCTTCACTGGCGCGCAAGGGCGCGCCGCTGCGTTCGGCGCACTGCCGACCCCAGTGCACCAAACTGTTACGCATGCTAGCGAAAAAGCCACCGAGATCCTGCACCTTGAGTTCACGCAACAGGGTTGGGTAGCTGCGCGACAGAACACTGCGGTTTTCTAACGCATAACCGGCACCTGAAGGTGCCTGGGTACGGTCTGCGACAACCCACCATTTGCCATCGGGGGCGCGGGCTAAGTCTGCCGCATAAAAGTGTAAGGCCACCTTGTCCGGGTGCTGAATACCATGGGCAGGGCGCAGAAAGCCGGCATTACCGTGAACTAAGGCGGCGGGTAACAAGCCTTCTTTTACCAAACGTTGCTCACCGTAAACGTCGCCGAGAACCTGATTGAGCAAGCCGGCACGCTGGATAACTGCCGCTTCAATTCCTGCCCACTCAGCCTCGGGCAAAATCAACGGTAGCAGATTCAGGTCCCAGGGCCGCTGTATGCCTTTGGTGTCGGAGTAGACATTATAAGTCACCCCGTTTTCGCGGATTTCCTGGGTTACCGCATCGAGCCGCTGGTCCATGCTCTGCTGCGACTCTTGGGCCAGACTGTTGAGCATGCCAACCCAATGAGCACGGGGCTTGTGCTGGCTATCCAACAGCTCGTCAAAGGTGTCGGAGGCTACCCGGTAGTTAGCTAGAAACTTGTCTAACATAGGTTATGTTCTTATCTTCGCGAGTGGTGCGGCTTGCGCAGAACCGCAGCCGGCATAGATGCCGTGGACATTGCAACCTGCGCACTATCGCACAAGCTAGCGTGAAACAAATCAAAACAGCCGCGGAAACTCAGTTGACTGTTGGTCACTGAGCACTGCGCGGCTGTCTTTAACAACACACTTGCAACGGGTTTTAGAAAGGCATCCAGCGCAAATCTAAGGTCAGCGGGAAGTTCGGGTTCAGCGCCTCTTGCTGCAGACGCATCGGCCCTGGTGTATGACCGTGCGACCAGAAGCGCGCAAAGCGCCGTGCTTCTGCAGCATTGGCGTTGACTGGAGAACTTTCCTCGCTGCGACCGCCTGGGTGCACCACATGATAGGTGCAGCCGCCAATTGCCCGGCCGCTCCAGTTATCCAGCAGATCAAAGGTCAAGGGTGCCTGCACTCGGATGGTCGGGTGCAACGCTGACCAAGGGCTCCACGCACGGAAACGGATACCTGCAACGTATTCACCCGGCACACCGGTTGGGTGCAACGGTACCCTGCGGCCATTGCAGGCCACTTCGTGACGGCCATCGGTCAAGCCGCGTACGCGCAGCTGCAGACGCTCGACGGAAGAATCGACATACCGCGCCGTACCGCCGGCACTCATTTCCTCGCCCAGCACATGCCAAGGTTCGATCGCTTGGCGGATTTCCATTTCAACGCCGGCGTAAACCACAGTGCCAAAGCGCGGGAAGCGGAACTCAATGAACGGGTCAAACCAACTTTCTTCGAAGGCATAACCGTGTGTGCGCAGATCCTGCACCACGTCGCGGATATCTTGGGCGATAAAGTGCGGCAGCATCCAGCGGTCGTGCAGGGCGGTGCCCCAATTGACCAGCTTGGCTTGATACGGTTCGCGCCAGAAACGTGCCACCAAGGCGCGCAACAGGAGCATTTGCAACAGGCTCATGCGCGCATGGGGCGGCATCTCGAAGGCGCGAAATTCCACTAGACCCAAGCGGCCGGTTGGGCCGTCGGGGGAATACAGCTTATCGATGGAAAACTCGCTGCGGTGCGTGTTACCGGTCAAGTCGACCAACAAGTTGCGAAGCAAACGGTCAACCATCCACGGCTTATCGCCCGGATGCATGGTTGGCAGCACTTGATCCATCTGCTGGAAGGCAATCGCCAACTCATAGAGGTTATCGTCTCGCGCCTCATCCACTCGCGGCGCCTGACTGGTCGGACCGATAAAGGTGCCTGAGAACAGGTAGGACAGGGCCGGGTGGTTCTGCCAGTACGTGATTAAGCTTTTCAGCAAATCGGGGCGACGCAGCATCGGGCTATCTTCGGCCGTTGCACCGCCGAGGGTCGCATGGTTGCCTCCGCCAGTACCGGTATGGCGGCCGTCGAGCATGAATTTCTCGGTGCCAAGGCGAACCAGGCGGGCCTCTTCATACAGGGTAGTGACGTTGTAGACCAGTTCATCCCAGCTGGCGGCGGGGTGAATATTCACCTCGATTACGCCAGGATCTGGGGTGACGCTAAGCAGCTTGATCCGTGGGTCACGGGGTGGCTGATAGCCTTCCAAACGAATTTTAAGGCCAAGTTTGCTGGTGCTGTGCTCAATCGCCGTAACGAGGACTAGATAGTCTTCGATGCGCTTGAGTGGCGGCATAAATACGTGCAAACGGCCATCACGCACTTCAACACACAAAGCGGTATGGATTACATCTTTGGCTGACTGGCTTTTAGCGCTGTTTTCGGCGCTTTTTTTCCGAGTTACGGTGATGTGTTTGTTGGCACTGTTCGGTGCGGTAGCCGGGCTGGCCAGCGGCGAGCGGGGCGCGAAGGGATCAACCTCAACGTCGAGCGGGCGCTCCTCAGGCAAAACCCAAGGCAGACTATTTAACGGCAAGCGCAGACCTAACGGCGAGTCGCCTTCAACCAGATACAGATGCTCGCGCTTAAGCGGCCAAGGCGAGGTGCGCCAGGCGGTGCCCAAGGCAATCTTCGGGTCGGATTCTTGCGCCGCCAGCGGAATCACGAAACCAATTACCGAACCCAACCCTTGGTCGAGCAGGCGCGCCAACCGTTGGCGCTCTTCAGGCGCCTCAAGGTCGAGCTTAAGCGGGTCGAGATT
>JBBKVZ010000137.1:0-5058 GCA_037968715.1 Pseudomonas sp. | reverse complement strand
CGCATGCCTACTTCGCTCACCGAGCGAATGGCAATTAATCTAGCGGTCTGCGGGCAGGCCGAGGGTTGTAACCTATAAGCGCTAGCTGAACAGGCAATTGCTCAGTGGCGCCTAGGTTGCACGCAGATTTTAGCCTTGAGCCAATTGTGCTGCGCTACAACGCGGAGCTTAGTTTTACCCGTGGAACTTGATCGGTACAAATGTCTGCCCTGCAGGCTGGATTACATATTGAAAACCAAGCAAGCGCTAGGTATGGTTTAGGCACCTTAGCTGGAGCTTGCCTATGTCTACTGCCCAAGAGTATTTCGATCAAAATCATCAGTTGCTGCGCGATTCGGTGCGCCGTTTTGTCGAGCGTGAAATTCTGCCTTTCGTCGCCGAATGGGAGGAGGCCGAGAGTTTCCCGCGTGAGTTGTATGCCAAGGCCGGTGCTGCCGGCATTCTTGGCATTGGTTATCCGCAGGAGTTTGGCGGCAGTCACGCGGGGGACTTATTCGCCAAGGTCGCTGTCAGTGAAGAGCTGATGCGTTGTGGTTCCGGCGGTTTGGTGGCGGGCTTGGGCTCGCTAGACATTGGCCTGCCGCCGGTGGTCAAGTGGGCAAAGCCTGCGTTGCGCGAGCGGATAGTGCCCGAAGTGCTCAGCGGCGAGAAGATTATGGCGCTGGCCGTGACTGAGCCTTCCGGTGGTTCAGATGTCGCCAGCCTTAAGACCCGTGCGGTGCGAGAGGGTGATTTCTATCGCGTTAGCGGCAGCAAAACCTTTATCACCAGCGGTGTGCGCGCAGACTATTACACCGTGGCGGTGCGCACTGGTGGTGAAGGTTTTGCCGGGGTTAGCCTGCTCTTAATCGAAAAGGGCACGCCGGGGTTCACCGTCGGTCGCTCACTAAAGAAGATGGGCTGGTGGGCCTCAGACACTGCCGAGTTGTTTTTTGATGATTGCCGCGTACCGGTCGACAATCTGATCGGCGCAGAAAACATGGGCTTTGCTGGGATCATGGCGAATTTTCAGAGTGAGCGTTTGTCGTTGGCGATTATGGCCAACATGACCTCGCAACTGGCGCTTGAGGAGGCGATGAAGTGGGCCAAGGAGCGCCAGGCTTTCGGTAAACCGATTGGTAAATTTCAGGTGCTAAAGCACCGGTTGGCCGAAATGGCCACACAGCTAGAGGTGTCGCGCGAGTTCACCTATCGCCAGGCCGCCAAGATGGCTGCTGGCAAGAGTGTGATTAAAGAAATTTCCATGGCCAAGAATTTTGCCACCGACGTGTCTGATCGGATTACCTACGATGCCACTCAGATTCTCGGCGGCATGGGCTTTATGCGCGAAAGCCTGGTGGAGCGCCTGTATCGTGACAACCGTATCCTGTCCATCGGCGGCGGCTCGCGGGAGATCATGAACGAGATCATCAGCAAACAGATGGGCTTATAGCTGCACATGGCTCAGTTGCGTTGCGCTGTTTAACAAAGTGCCAGCAACTCGCTGAGCGGTCTTGGCCGCTCTACCGCGTAGCCTTGGACAAAGTCCACGCCCATCGCAACCAACTGCTCGCGAATGCTGATTGTCTCGACATACTCGGCAATGGTCTTGCGCCCCAGCACATGGGCGATCTCATTGATTGAGCGGACCATGGCCAGGTCGCTGGGCGAGCGTTCAATTTCCTTAACGAAGCCGCCGTCGATTTTGACGAAATCCACTGGCAAGCGTTTCAGGTATTCGTAGGATGAAAAGCCGGTGCCGAAATCATCGATAGAGAATGTGCAGCCAAACTTTTGTAGGTGTCGAACAAAGTCGGCGGTTTTCGTCAGGTTGGCCACGGCGGTGGTTTCGGTGAGCTCGAAACGAATTTTTTCTGCGGGCAACTGGTACTGATCAAATAGGGCCTCTATAAATCCGAGCAGTTTGTCGTCATTTAAGCTGCTGCCGGACAGGTTGATCGATACTCCGCTGGAGATATTCCAGAAATTGGGATGTTGTGCCAAATGGCTAAAGATGGTTTTCAGTACCCAACGATCGACTTTGGTCATGCGGTTGTAGCGCTCGGCTGCGGAGATAAAGTCCAGCAAGCTGAGGTCGTGTTGCTTGACCAGCAGAACTTCGTAGTGGGGCAGTTCGTTGTGCTCAAATGGCGCCGGGGCAATTTGTTGCAGGCGTAAACTTAGTTCGCCACGCTCGACTATGCCATCAACGCGCCCGGCAATGGCCATTAAGCCAGCACCGGCACCATCGGTTTGCTCTGCGTAGATGTGCACGCGGTTGCGCCCGCTTTCTTTGGCCGCGTTACAGGCCATTTGCAGGTCGCAAAACACGTTAATCACATCATGACGGTCACTGGTTAGCACTACACCCAAACTCATGGTTACCCCGTGGGAGCTGCCTTGCCAATCAAAGGTATTGGCTTCGATATTACTGCGCAGTTCCTCGGCTAATCGGTAGGCACGGCCTCCGTCAGTTTTTGCCAGTGCTACGGCGAAGTCCGCGCCGCCAATGCGTGCCACGGTGGCGCTTTCGGGCATTTGTTTAGTCAGTAGCGTGGCCACCTGTTTCAGGTAGCTATCACCGGCCAAATGCCCGCAGCTGGAGTTGAGCAGGCTAAATTGGTCAATGTGCGCATAGATAAAGGCGTAGTTGTCAGTGCCAGCGAGTATTTGTGCAACCGCCGCCTCAAAGCTGCGCCGATTAGCCAGGCCGGTAAGGTCATCGTGACTGCGCACGTGGGCGATGTCGCGGTACAGCTTGCCAACAATGGCCTCAAGGTGGTCTTGGATGACCCCTTGTGCATCTGGAGCGGGCGCACCAATCCAACCGTTGGCTAGATGCTCGATGAGCTGCTGGGCAGTGAATGTGCCCACTTCGCGGCCCTGTCGATTGGCCAGTACGTAGTGTCCGGTGGCTGAGTTGGCCCAAATCAATTGCAGGTGTTGCCCCATGTCGGTCAATAACCAGTCGCCAGTAGTCAGCTGTTGCACGCGGTCATACCAGCGCTGTTTGCTTGGGTCGAAGTAACTTGGCCCAGATTTGCTGGGTACCACAACGTCGAGCGTCACGTACTCAGTAGGCTGTTCTCTGCGCAGCTGTAACAAGAGTTGTTTGAGCAGGGGCATGTGCCGGTACTGTCCGGGCAGAAAGTTTTCTGTGCGTTTGCGCAGTAATTCGACGACCTGCTCAGCTTCGTAGTCGCGCTCAACATGGTTACTGCTGGCGTCAGTTGCAGTTTTTAGCCAGCCATTCAGCTGGCGAATAATCGCAAAGTCCGCGTGCCATTCGCTGCCCTGTTCGCCGTGGCGCAACAGCTCATGAACCAGCAACTCACGCCACCCGGAGTCAAGCCAGTCGAGTAAAATTTTCGGTGCTTGCCCGTCGAAGAGCAGGGCCAGCTCGCGGCTAACGTGCGCGCGAGCCAGTTCAAGCTTGTCGCGACCTCGATGGTATTGCATGACGCGATCGGCATTGTTGCGGTAAGCCTTTTCTTGCACGGCCAACAGCTGTTCGAGTTGTTGATCACAACGACTGAACACCTCTGAGTCGCCGCGGTAATCTTTAACGATGCCGTCGATCAACTGTTCAACACGTTGTTCGAGCGCCGGGTTGGCTGGCTCAGAAAAATCGCAAAGCTGCATAAGCTTGTCGAGGGTGGCGCGTACTGGGTGCGTCGGGTCGGCAAATGCGGCCGGCTCCAGAATGGCGGCCTGAGCTACGGGCGTCATAAGTCGGCGTAACGCCGGCTTCACGCCCGTAGCAATCACAGCTTGATGTTCCAAGTGTTGAAAAAGGTCGGCTACTAGACCGGCGTCATCGTACTGGCGAGCGGACAGTTGCACGCCGGTCTGCTGCAGTTGTTGCACAAAACTGTGCGCCGACCAGCTTTGTTGTGCCGGTGGTTGTGTCTGCAAGGTGTTGATAGCTTGCTGCACTGCCTGCCTGTCGGCGGCTACGGGCAGAGCAGGGTTTGTTGGGTGGTTGTGCTCGACAGCGCGCAGTTGCTGAATCGCTTGATAAGGTGCGCGGCTCTCTGAGCTGCTTGTTTTGTGTGCGGCGACATGCGTGCGTTGCCGATTGCTGACACCGCTAGGTTCAGCCAGCGGGACAATTTGTAGCTGCTCGAACAGGCTATCTATTTGACTGTAAAGATCAGGCAGTTGCGCGCTCAGAACAGTCGCCCAAGTGGCATAAACCGTTTCACGCACTTGCCGTGTTTGTTGACGCAGTTGTAGCAGCGACTGCAGCGTGCGGACCAAAAATTCCAACGACAAGGGATTGTCTGCATCACAGCGTGGGGCTGCATTGATGCGATTAAACCTTGCGCAGTTACGCCACTCCAGAGTGCCCAGGCTAAGGCGCAACTGGCGCACCAGACGACGCATCTCGAGTAGCTCATCGACTTCAGTATCATCGACTAAGTGCCACTCTTCAGCATCCAGTGGGGGCGTTAGCGACGGGGCGTTGTTGCTGAATCTTTGCTCAATTGCGCGCACGGTAGCGTCGCCAAGCTGTTCGCGCATTTGCTCGCAATGCTGAATGAACTCAATGATTACCCGCTCTTCACGGTTGTTGTTAGCGCGGACACATTGTTCCTGTAGCGCCTGTACTGTGGCGGCAAGCAGATTATCCAAACACGGCGGTAGGTGGATGATCAGTAGTGAGTGCAAGGCACTCAAAACGTTATCCTGCGGCGCTGTAATCATCTCGTTCCCTCGCTAAAACGCCATGGCAGACGCCTGTTAACTATAAGGCAGAGGAAACGTTTGCGGGCAGTTTTGTGCGGCTGATTGCGCCAGCAACGTCGATAGTGCAGGTACCGCTTGAGTAAATTATTGCAGGCCGTGTTTTTTTACCTTATCAAACAGGGTGGTCTTGGCCATGCCAAGGTCTTGGCAGGCTTGGCTGAGATTACCGTCATGACGTTTCAACGCATTCGTCAGCAGGTTTTTCTCGAAAGCCTCGACCGCTTCGGCAAATGAAGGCCCGGCGCTTTCATTGGCCTGTTCGGTTTTCTTGAACAGCGGTAGACCAAGGGCAAAGCGCTCGGCAACGTTGCGCAGTTCGCGCACATTACC
>JBBKVZ010000136.1:0-11493 GCA_037968715.1 Pseudomonas sp. | reverse complement strand
TCAACAAGGCTCGCCCTGTGGCTCAAGCGCACTGTAAGGACTGCAGCTTGTCTTCACTGTGCTTGCCCCTATCACTGAACATGGAAGACATGGATTCGCTCGACGAAATCGTCAAGCGTGGCCGTCCACTGAAGAAGGGTGAGTTCCTGTTTCGCCAAGGCGACACGTTCAACTCGGTGTTTGCTGTGCGCGCTGGCGCTCTGAAAACCTTTAGCGTGTCAGACGCCGGCGACGAACAAATCACCGGCTTCCACCTGCCCAGCGAGTTGGTTGGCCTGTCGGGTATGGACAGCGAAATTTATCCAGTGTCGGCGCAGGCCATGGAAACCACGTCGGTGTGCGAAATCCCTTTCGAACGTTTGGATGAGCTGGCGCTGCAACTGCCACAGTTGCGCCGCCAGTTGATGCGCATCATGAGCCGCGAAATTCGCGACGATCAGCAGATGATGTTGCTGCTCTCAAAGAAAACCGCCGATGAGCGCATCGCCACCTTTTTGGTCAATTTATCGGCACGTTTTCGCGCCCGTGGATTTTCCGCCAACCAGTTTCGCCTTTCCATGTCGCGCAATGAAATCGGCAACTACCTAGGCCTGGCGGTAGAAACCGTATCGCGGGTATTCACTCGTTTTCAACAAAGCGGCTTGCTGGCGGCGGAAGGCAAGGAAGTGGACATTATCAATCCCATTGAGTTGTGCGCGCTGGCAGGCGGCAATATCGAGAACTGAGCAAACCGCTGGGCCTGCGCAATGCAGGCCCAGCGCTATATCCCGCAACAGCTTCTGCGCAAAATACCGCTGCCTTGGAAAATCCCAGGCACGCCTGTCTAGGCTTTCACGACCAATCGCCATACGCCACATAGCTGCCCAGCTCAACTGAATCTACTGCGACAAATGACCCGGTGCGACACCGGGTCACTGCTGCGCGGGTTGCTTATTGATTCAAGTCAAGGCTCACTAGCGTAAAGCCATACCGCTGAGGCCGCCGACATGCACAATCGCCGTGTTTCCCCCTGGCATATACCCCTGGTTCGCGAGCTGGCCCTGATCTTGTTAATCAAGCTGATGCTGCTGCTCTTGATCAAACATATCTGGTTCGACGCCCCCACTGTGCCGGTTGCTGGCACTGAGCTAACCGCTGCGCATCTGTTGAACCAAAGCATCCCTGCACCTTTGCCGACCATTGAGGAGCCCCCGAGATGATCTCGGAAACTGTCGTTGACCTATCCCGTCTGCAATTTGCCATGACGGCCATGTATCACTTCCTGTTCGTGCCCCTGACCTTGGGGCTGGCCTTTATTCTGGCGATCATGGAGTCGGTGTATGTGATTACCGGCAAACAGGTCTACCAGGACATGGTTAAGTTCTGGGGTAAGTTGTTTGGTATCAACTTTGCGCTGGGCGTCACCACCGGGCTGACCATGGAGTTCCAGTTCGGCACTAACTGGGCCTATTACAGCCACTATGTCGGCGACATCTTCGGCGCGCCGCTGGCCATCGAAGGCATGATGGCGTTCTTCCTCGAATCGACCTTTATTGGCCTGTTCTTCTTCGGCTGGGAGCGCCTAACCAAGGTGCAACACTTGGCGGTGACCTGGCTGGTGGCGATTGGTTCGAACATGTCGGCACTGTGGATTTTGATCGCCAACGCCTGGATGCAAAACCCGGTGGGCGCCGAGTTCAACTTCGAAACCATGCGCATGGAGCTCACCAGCTTTAGCGCGCTGCTGTTTAACCCGGTAGCGCAGGTTAAGTTCGTGCATACCGTGGCAGCAGGCTATGTGACCGGCGCTATATTCGTGCTGGCGATTTCTAGCTGGTACCTGCTTAAGGGCCGCGATTTGGGCTTTGCACGGCGCTCGTTCGCCATCGCCTCGGCATTCGGCATGGCCTCGATTCTCTCGGTAATCATCCTCGGCGATGAATCTGGCTATGAGATTGGTGATGTGCAAAAAACCAAACTGGCCGCCATCGAAGCAGAGTGGGAAACCGAACCTGCACCGGCCGCCTTTACCCTGTTCGGCCTGCCTAATCAGGCTGAGCAGCGCACCGATTACGCGGTGAAAATCCCCTATGTGATGGGCATCATCGCCACCCGCTCGTTGGATACCCAGGTCACTGGCATCAAAGACCTTATCGTGCAGCATGAGGTGCGCATCCGTAACGGTATGTTGGCTTACGCATTACTGGAAAAACTGCGCAACGGTGAAAAAACGCCAGAAAACATCACCGCCTTTAACGAGAAAAAGGACGACCTCGGCTACGGCCTGCTGCTGAAGAAATACACTCCGGCCGTGGTGGATGCCAGCGAAGCGCAAATCAAACAAGCAGCGCTAGACACCATTCCCAATGTAGCCGCGGTGTTCTGGAGCTTTCGCTTGATGGTCGGCTCCGGGTTTCTGATGCTCGGCCTGTTTATCTGCGCCTTCTGGGCCTCTGCGCGTAAAAACGAAGAACAGAAACGCTGGTTACTTAAGTGGGCAGTCATCAGCCTGCCGCTGCCGTGGATTGCCGCACAAACCGGCTGGATTGTTGCCGAACATGGCCGCCAACCTTGGTCGATTGCCGAAGTACTGCCAGTGCATCTGTCTACCTCCAGCGTTAGCGCCGGCGATGTCTGGGGCTCACTGCTGGCCTTGCTGGCCTTTTATAGCGTGCTCTTGGTGATTGAGATGTATCTGATGATCAAGTTTGCACGCCTAGGCCCAAGCAGCCTGCATACCGGCCGCTATCACTTCGAAAAAACCACCGCCTGAGGAGATGAGCATGTTTGATTACGAAAGCCTCAAGCTGATCTGGTGGGTGCTGGTTGGCGTCTTGCTGATTGGCTTTGCCCTGACTGACGGTTTTGATCTGGGCGCCGCCGCACTGATGCCCTTTGTCGGCAAGACCGACAGCGAACGGCGAGTGGTCATCAACAGCATAGCGCCGCACTGGGAGGGCAATCAGGTCTGGCTGGTGACCGCTGGCGCCGGGCTATTCGCTGCTTGGCCGCTGGTGTATGCCACAGCCTTCTCGGGTTTCTATTGGGCCATGTTGCTGGTGCTATTTGCCTTGTTCACCCGCCCGGCGGGCTTCGACTACCGCAGCAAGGTGGCCGACCCACGCTGGCGTCAAGCTTGGGACTGGGCGCTGTTTGTCGGCGGTTTTGTGCCAGCCTTGGTGTTTGGCGTGGCGTTTGGCAATCTGTTGCTGGGCGTGCCTTTTACCCTGGATAACACCTTACGCAGCAGCTACCAAGGCAACTTCTGGCAACTGCTCAGCCCCTTTGGCTTACTGGCTGGGCTGGTCAGCCTGAGCATGTTGCTGCTGCACGGCGGCACTTGGCTGATGCTGCGTACCGACGGCGACGTAGCACGCCGTAGCCGCCACGCTGCGCAGTTGTTTGCCGTGCTGTTTCTGCTTTGCTTTAGCGGCGCCGGGATCTGGCTGTGGCTGGGCAATATTCAAGGTTGGGTGATCAGCTCCGGCTTCGAGGCTGGGGCCGCCCTTAATCCATTGGCCAAGACGGTAACCCAGGGCAATCACGGTTGGCTGGCCAATTACAGCCACTACCCGCTGAGCCAACTGGCACCCTTGGCCGGCATCCTCGGTGCGTTGCTGGCCCTGCTGGCGGCCACAGTCCGACGCCCGGCCTTAGCCTTTGCCGGCTCTAGCTTGGCGATTATCGGCACCTTGTGTACCGCAGGCTTTGCTCTATTCCCATTCATCATGCCGTCCAGCATCGATGCGGCCTCAAGCCTGACCATTTGGGATGCGGTCTCCAGTCAAAAAACCCTAGGCATTATGCTGGTGGTGTCGGCGATTTTTATCCCGCTGATCCTCTGTTACACCCTGTGGAGCTACGTGAAGATGTGGGGCAAAGTCACCACCGCGCACATCGAAAGCAATAATCACGGGTTGTATTAACCGTCGACTTAATTGAGGGATAAGCACATGTGGTATTTCACTTGGATTCTCGGCGTATTGCTGGCCTGCAGCTTCGGCATCATCAATGCCTTGTGGCTGGAAACCACCCAAGACCTCGACGAAGAAAGCCTCAGTGACGACTGAGCCACGACGCTGGTGGCAAAACGGCTGGTGTCGGGCGCTGTCGTTGCTGCTGGCGAGTCCGCTGGCTTTGCTGCTGCTGATTCACCCGGCAGCCATGCTCGATGTGCAAGGCCAGTACAGCCATAGTTTGCTGATGCTGGTGATGCTCGGCGTGGCGGGCGGCTTTGTCCACGGGGTTGGTTTCGACCCTTATCAACGTCTCTGGCGCTGGCTGTTTGGCCCGTTACTGGCCTGGCCTTTGCTGCTCATGGGTTACGGCTTACTGCTGCGGGCGCAGCAGCTTTGTCCGCAGGCACTCTGCGGATAACCTGCGCTGAGCTTGGATGCTCGCTCACACTGGGGCGGGCAACTGCAATTGACCCAAGCTTTGCAGCACAGCCGCGCCGGTGAACTGCATGATGATTTGCTCCTCGGCCAAGGCGCGAATAAGCGTTTGGCGCTCAGGCTGGGCCAGGTAGTTGAGCACCTGCTGGAACAAACCATAACTGACCATATGTGATATCTGACGGATATCACCTGGCGCAAGATTGCTCGGCAGCAGCTTAAAATCCAGCAGGTCGATCGCCATATCTTCGGCGAATTCGTCCATCACTTTGAGCAACGCACCACGCATTAACGGTGACGAGCCATGCAGCTCGCGCACACCGATAATAAATGCGTTCGGCTGCTGATCGACAAAATCAAAAAACAGCTGCACGGTTTCGTGGGTCACCCGCCGCCCGCGTTGCATGTCGATACCAAACAACAATGGCAGGTCCAGTTGCTCACAACAGGCCGCCCGCGCCGCTGCTTCACGACGTAAATCGCGCAACGGTTGACGCAACTGACTGGAGATATCCTCAATCAGCGCCATGCCCAAATCATCGACATCAGCAAAGTGCCGATAAAACGTGTTCGGGTTCAGTCCCGCTTCACGCGCTAACTCACGCAAGCCAATACTGCTGAGGCTGCGACTGCCTGAACTTAAGCGCAGCGCAGCGGCCATTAGCTGCCGCTTGCCGGGCGCTTCACTGAGTTTGTCGCGCAGCAAGGCATTGTCTGTTTGTGCCGGCATATTCCTACCTAAAGTTGGCTTGTGGTGTTGCTACTTGCCGGGAAGTATACACTCGTCTACATTGGTAGACAGTTGTATACACCAGCCATAAAAAAAATAGGAGTCTGGTCATGAATGCGCCCATATCCCCCACTGCCGAAACACGTCACTGCAAGGTGGCCATTATCGGCAGCGGTTTCTCTGGCCTCGGCATGGCCATACGCTTAAAGCAAAAAGGCGAAAATGATTTTTTGCTGTTTGAAAAAGAAGCTGGCGTGGGTGGTACGTGGCGGGTGAATAGTTACCCCGGCTGCGCGTGCGATGTGCAGTCGCATCTCTACTCGTTTTCGTTCGAGCCAAACCCCAACTGGGCGCGGATGTTTGCTCCCCAGCCAGAGATCAAAAGCTATCTTGAGGCCTGCTGGAGCAAGTACCGCTTGCAAGAAAAAACCTTACTGAGCAGCGCCGTTAAGCAGTTACGTTGGGATGAAACGCGCAGGTTATGGCTGCTGGAAACCGTCAACGGTGAACACTTTACCGCGCAGTTTGTAGTCTCCGGAATGGGCGCCCTGTCCACCGCCGCCATCCCCAACATCCCCGGCATCGACGCCTTCCAAGGCCAAGTGTTTCACTCCCAGCAGTGGAACCATGACTATGACCTCAGCGGCAAACGGGTGGCGGTAATTGGCACGGGCGCATCGGCCATTCAGTTTGTTCCGCAGATCCAGCAGCAGGTCAGCCAGCTAGACCTCTACCAGCGCACTGCACCGTGGATCATGCCCAAGCCTGACCGGCAAATCAGCTTGGCCGAGCAGCAACGCTTTCAGCGTTTTCCCTTCGTGCAAAAGCTCTGGCGCGGTTTGATTTACAGCCTGTTAGAAAGCCGGGTGATTGGCTTTGCTTGGGCGCCCAAGATCATGAAGCTGGCCGAGTTGGTCAGCAAAGCGCATATCAAAAAATCCATCACAGACCCCGCCTTGCGCGCCACCGTCACCCCGCACTACACCATGGGCTGCAAGCGAGTGCTGATTTCCAACGACTACTACCCGGCACTGGCGCAGAACAACGTCCAGGTCATTAGCAGCGGCATTCGCGAGGTCCGCGCCAATAGCGTAATTAGCAATGACGGCAAGGAGCGCGAGGTCGATGCCATCATCTTCGGCACGGGTTTCACCGCCAGTGACCCACTGCCACGTAATGTGTTGTTTGGCCGCGACGGCATCGACTTGCTCGACAGCTGGCCTGAAGGCCCACAAGCCTATAAAGGCACCATGACTGCCAGTTTCCCCAACTTGTTCTTCCTGATGGGCCCCAACACTGGCTTGGGGCATAACTCGATGATTTACATGATCGAGTCGCAGATTCACTACATTCTCGGCGCCTTACAGCTGCTCGAAGAGCGCAATCTGGACAGCCTGGAACCTAAGCGCGAGGTGCAAGAATCCTTCAACCGTAAATTGCAAAGCGGCTTGGCCAATACCGTGTGGAATGCCGGTGGTTGCACCAGTTGGTATCTGCATCCCATTAGCGGGCGCAATAATCTGTTGTGGCCAGACTTCACTTGGCGCTACCGCCTGCTGACGCGACACTTCGATCCAGCGGCCTACCATTTTAGTCGGCTTAACCCGGCGCATCCTGCGCAAAGCTTTGCTCTCAATAGCGCCCAATCGGTCGAGGTTAATCTATGAAGTCGTTTGAAAATAAAGTCGCGGCCATCACCGGCGCAGGCTCTGGGATTGGCCGCGCGCTGGCCCTTGGGCTGGCGCGTCAAGGCTGCCATTTGGCGCTGTCGGATGTGCACAACGCAGGCCTTACAGAAACCGCCGAGCTGGCCCGCGCCCTCGGCGTCAAAGTCCTAGAAAGCCAAGTTAACGTCGCCGACCGCGAGGCGGTGCACGCTTGGGCCGAGCAAGTGGTGGCCGAATACGGGCATGTGAACGCCATTTTTAACAACGCCGGCGTAGCCCAAGGCGGCACGGTGGAAGGCAATGATTACGCCGACTACGAATGGATCATGAGCATCAACTTCTGGGGCGTAGTGAATGGCACCAAGGCGTTCTTGCCGCACCTGAAAGCCAGCGGCTGCGGGCATATCATCATCACCTCAAGCATCTTCGGCTTATTTGCCCAGCCGGGCATGCGCGCCTACAACGCCAGCAAGTTTGCTGTGCGCGGCTTTACCGAATCGTTACGGCAAGAGTTGGACATGGCCGCCTGCGGGGTCTCGGCCAGCTGCGTGCATCCGGGCGGGATCAAAACCAATATCGCCCTCACCGCCCGCATGAACAACAGCTTGAGCCAGGTCACCGGCCAAGACGTCGATGCCGGCCGGCAGCAGTTTAACGACCAGTTACTGCGCACCACGCCAGAACAGGCCGCCAAGGTGATTATTAATGGCGTGCTGGCCAATAAACGGCGGATTCTGATTGGTGGCGATGCGTACGTCAGCGACTTGATGCAACGTTTGCTGCCGTCGTTTTACCAACGCCTCGTGGTCGGCTCCATGCGTCTGGCCGCGCGTTTTGCGCCGAAAGGCAAAAGCCAGCCAGTCAGCGAATAAGGCATAGCACTTGAAACGCACAGGCCCCGCATTGCGGGGCCTGTGCGTTTCAGCAAACAACTTCAGTTGGCGATTGCCGGGCCGCCCTTAGCCAGCGCCCGCTGGTAAGCCGGACGCGCCTGCATCCGCGCGTTATAGGCGCAGATATACGGATAACGAGACGCATCGGTGCCCCGTGACAGCAAGGCCTCCACGGCGAAACTCATCTGAAAATCGGCCATCGACAGCTGCTCGCCGGCAAACCAGCTGTGCGCTGCCAGATGCTGCTCAATAAAGTCGCGGGCGCTCTGCAAGTTGGGGTCAATTAATTTGCCCTGCACTTTGTTACACAAGGCGCGGGCAATCGGTCGCGCGAAGAATGGCATCGGCTGCGTGGGGATCACCCCGAATACCAGCTTCATCACCAGCCAGTTCATCAACGAGCCTTCGGCGTAGTGCATCCAAAAGCGGCATTGACGGTGCTCCGGCGTGCCGAGAGCGGGCTGCAACCCTGCCAGTTCAGGGCTGGCCAGCTGGCCGTAGTGTTCCACCAAGTACTCGATGATCGCGGCAGACTCAGCAACCACCTCGCCGTTGTCACTGATTACCGGCGACTTGCCCAGCGGATGCACGGCCTTAAGCTCGGCCGGAGCTAGGCGCGTAAGCGGATTGCGCAGGTAGATTTTCAGCTCATAAGGCACGCCCAGTTCTTCAAGCAGCCAGAGAATCCGTTGCGAGCGCGAGGTTTGCAGGTGATGAACGATAAGCATGACGGCTTCCTGAGTGATTTCGCCATGCGCAGGCACGGGCAAAGGTTGGTGAGCATAAAGACACTGGCCCGCAGAAGTAAACCAACCCGACCTCTTCAAGCGCCCCTCCCACCGTTTGATTGGCCGGGCCCGGGCAATCCGTTCGGATAACCGAACGAGCAGCGCCGGCATATTCGGCAAACCGGACAAGTACCTGAGTTTCGCCCGCCTATATTTTTTATTTATTATTTAAATTCAATTACTTATAGCAATCATCTAGAAACGAACAAGCTGGCATAGATTCTGCTCTTAGCTATCTACGGAATACGCACGATGGCTGAGTTGCCTCAGCCCTGTGTGGGATTTCGATATAACAACAAGCCGAGGAAAAGACTCATGCGTATCGTTCCCCATTTGCTAGGTGCAGCCATCGCGGTTGCTGTGCTGTCGACATCGCTCCAGGCCGCTGAACTCACCGGCACCCTGAAGAAAATCAAAGAGTCGGGCAGCATCACGCTTGGCCATCGCGACGCCTCTATTCCTTTCTCATACCTGGGTAACGATCCGAGCCAGCCGATTGGCTACTCGCATGATCTGCAGTTAAAAGTTGTTGAGGCCATCAAGCAGCAACTGCAATTGCCGGAGCTGAAGGTGCGCTACACCCTAGTGACCTCGCAAACGCGGATTCCATTGGTACAAAACGGCACCGTCGACCTTGAGTGCGGCTCTACGACCAACAACGTTGAACGCCAGCAACAAGTGGACTTCTCTGTCGGCATCTTCGAAGTCGGCACCCGCTTGCTGACCAAAAAGACTTCCGGCATCAATGATTTTGCCGACCTTAAAGGCAAGAACGTGGTGACCACCGCGGGGACTACTTCCGAGCGTTTGATCAAGTCGATGAATGCCGAAAAGCAAATGGGCATGAACATCATCTCCGCCAAGGACCATGGCGAAGCCTTCTTGATGCTCGAATCGAGCCGGGCCGTGGCCTTTATGATGGACGACGCCCTGTTGTATGGCGAAATGGCCAAAGCCAAGCAGCCCGCCGACTGGGCCGTGGTTGGCACGCCGCAGTCTTTTGAAATTTACGGCTGTATGGTGCGCAAGGGCGATCCTGAGTTTAAACAAACCGTGGATAACGCCATCAGCGCCACCTTTGCCTCGGGTGCTGTTAACGACATCTACAACACCTGGTTTATGCAACCCATCCCGCCGAAAAACCTCAACCTGAATTTCAGCATGAGTGACGAACTCAAGAAGCTGATTGCCAACCCAACGGACAAGGCTGCCGAGCAGCTTTGACGGTTAACAGGTCGCTGAAAAAGGTAGCGAGCGAAGGCTAAGCAAAGCGAAATCAGCCCAAAAAGCGCAGTTTACGTGGTGTAAATGAGCATTTTGGGCTGAGTTAAACGCCGCTTAGTCAAGCACAGTAGTTTATCCGCGACCTGCTAAGCCTCGGCGCGCTCACAAGGCGCTCCGAGTGCGGGCAACCCAGAGCCACTAGCGCCTGCTAGTGCTCACCCATAGATGGCTAAGGGGCCTTTCGCTACCCGCGGATGCCAGCGCACCCGTGCGCGCCCCAAACGCCAACCTAACCGCTGCGTAGACCCAAGGGCACATTGGCATGAACTACAACTGGGACTGGGGCGTTTTCTTTAAGTCCACCGGCATCGGCAGTGAGATTTATCTCGACTGGTTTATTACCGGCCTGGGCTGGACCATCGCCATTGCGTTGGCCGCTTGGGTTGTGGCCCTGCTGCTGGGCACCTTGCTCGGCGTAATGCGCACCCTGCCCAACCGCTGGCTGCGCGCATTGGCAGGCACTTATGTAGAAGTTTTTCGCAACGTGCCACTGCTGGTACAACTGTTTCTCTGGTACTTCTTGGTCCCCGACCTCTTACCGGAACCACTGGAAATGTGGTTCAAACAAGACTTGAATCCGGCCACTTCCGCCTATATCAGCGTGGTGGTGTGTTTAGGGCTGTTCACGGCGGCGCGGGTTTGCGAACAAGTGCGCACCGGCATTCAGGCCCTGCCCCAAGGCCAAGCCGCTGCGGCTTATGCCATGGGCTTTCGGCTGCCACAGGTGTATCGCTACGCGCTGTTGCCGCAAGCGTTTCGCATCATCATTGCGCCGCTAACCTCGGAGTTTTTGAATATTTTCAAAAACTCCTCAGTGGCCTCGCTGATCGGCTTGATGGAGCTGATTGCGCAAACCAAACAGACCGCCGAGTACTCCGCCAACCTGTTTGAAGCCTTCACCTTGGCGACGCTGATCTACTTCACCCTAAATATGAGCCTGATGCTGTTTATGCGTCACGTCGAGCGCCGCGTGGCGATCCCTGGCACGCTTAGTACGGGGGCTAAATAATGGACTTCTCAGCGATCATTCCCGCCCTGCCCGGTTTATGGCAAGGCTTATTGATGACCTTCAAACTGCTCCTGCTGGGGGTATTGGGCGGCGTCGTGCTGGGCACCGTACTGGCGCTGATGCGCCTCTCATCGCGGCCATGGGTGGCCAATTTGGCCGGTGCTTACGTCAACTACTTCCGTTCCATTCCACTGCTCTTAGTGATCACTTGGTTTTACTTTGCGGTGCCCTTTATCTTGCGGGCGATAACCGGCCAAGACACCCCTGTCGGCGCGTTTAGCTCCTGCTTAGTGGCCTTTGTGATGTTTGAAGCGGCCTATTACTGCGAGATCGTGCGGGCCGGTATTCAAGCGGTCGCCAAGGGCCAAATGGCCGCGGCGAAAGCACTGGGCATGAGTTACGGTCAATGCATGCGGTTAATCATTCTGCCCCAAGCGTTTCGCAAGATGACCCCGTTGTTGCTGCAACAAAGCATCATTTTGTTCCAAGACACCTCGCTGGTTTACACCGTCGGCTTGATGGACTTTCTCAATGCGGCGCGTTCGCGCGGCGACATCATCGGCCAGCCCCATGAGTTCCTGATTTTTGCCGGGCTGGTGTATTTCACGATCAGTTTCGCCGCCTCGCAGTTGGTGAAACGTCTACAGAAAAGGTTAGCCGTATGATCGCAATCAATAACATCAGCAAGTGGTACGGGGATTTTCAGGTGTTGACCGACTGCACCACCCAGGTCAATAAGGGTGAAGTGA
>JBBKVZ010000135.1:0-13026 GCA_037968715.1 Pseudomonas sp. | reverse complement strand
ATTCAGGGCCGCGAAGACGAACTTAAACGCGCTCGTGACGACGCGCAAACCGCCAGCGATGAAGCGCAACTACTCACCAAACAGACGCGACACTCCAACCGAAAACTGGAAATGGAAGTACAAGTACGCAACAAAATCGAGAAGAAACTCACCGGCTTTCAGAACTACCTGAACAGCATTATCAACTCGATGCCATCAGCATTGATCGCCCTCGACGACCAACTCTACGTAACCCAGTGGAACCAAGAAGCCAGCCGCCTGACCGATAAATCTCTAGGTGAGGCACTGAACCAACCAATTTTCCTGGCGATGCCCGCCCTCAAGCCGTTCCTGGAGCAGTTAAGACGCACCAGTGAGCAGCAAGTCATTGAGGAAGTCGAACGGGTAACGTGGATAAAAGATGAACAAACAAGGCACTACGCCTTGACCTTTTACCCGCTGGTGGGCAGCAGCGGTCGCGGGGTGGTAATTCGCATCGACGACATCAGCCAGCGCCTGGCCATGGAAGAGCTGATGGTGCAGTCGGAGAAAATGCTTTCGGTCGGTGGCTTAGCGGCCGGCATGGCACATGAGATCAATAATCCGCTGGGAGCCATTCTGCATAACGTGCAGAACATCCGCCGCAGGTTATCTAGCGAACTGGATAAAAATCTTTGCCAGGCCAATGAAAGTGGGGTTGAAATGGCAACGGTGAATGACTACTTGGAGCGCCGTGAAATCCCTAAGCTGCTCGAAGATATTCAGCAGGCCGGTTCGCGCGCATCGAAGATTGTCAGCCACATGCTCAGTTTTAGTCGCTTGAGTAACCGCGAACTAAGCGCCTGCTCGCTGCCGCTGCTGATCAACCAAGCGGTCGAGATCGCCAGCAATGACTTTGACCTTACCGAAGGCTTTGACTTTAAGGGTTTACAGATTGACCGTGAATTTGACCCGCAGCTTGGCACCGTACTGGCAACCGCAAACGAGCTGGAACAGGTACTGCTCAACCTACTGAAAAATGCTGCCCAGGCGATTCATTTGCGCCCGGCCGGCCAACCGCCTGGGCGGATAACCCTGCGTTGCAGCATGAGCCCGCCCTGGGCGGAGATTCAAGTTGAAGACAACGGCATCGGCATGTCTGAGGCGGTACGCAAACGGATCTTCGAGCCATTCTTCACCACCAAGGAGATCGGTCAAGGCACTGGGCTCGGGCTGTGCGTGGCCTATTTCATAATTACCAACAATCACAAGGGCCAGATGGAGGTGCACTCCACCGCAGGCCAAGGCAGCTGCTTTAGCGTGCGTTTGCCATTGCAACTGGCGCTTGAATAACAAGGAATTTAAACATGGGTTTTCGCCTTTCAAAAATCTACACGCGCACCGGCGACCAAGGTGAGACTGGCCTGGCCGATGGCCGTCGCGTGGCCAAGGATCACCCACGCATCGAAGCCATGGGTGAGGTCGACAGTCTCAACAGTCAACTCGGTTTGCTGCTCGCCGAACTGGCCGAGCAACAGGCGACATGCCCCGGCTTAAGCGAACTAATCGAGGTACTCGGGCCTTGCCAGCACCGCCTGTTTGATCTCGGCGGCGAGCTGGCCATGCCGGAATATAAGGCGCTGTCGCCAACAGAAATAACCCGCTTGGAAAGCGTTATTGATCGCTGGAATGAAGAGCTCGGGCCACTGGAAAACTTTATTCTGCCCGGTGGATCGCGCCTCATCGCGCAAGCTCACCTGTGCCGCAGCCTGGCGCGCAGTGCAGAGCGGCGCTGTCAGCACCTAAGTGCCGTGGAGCCGCTTGAGGGGGTTGGCTTGGCGTATCTAAATCGACTCTCGGATTTACTTTTTGTCGCCGCACGGCTGATCGGCCGGCGGCAAGCTATCGATGAAATACTCTGGCAAGCGGCGAGCAAACCGACGCCTTGAGTGGGCCGCGCCGGCAGACCACCGGTGCCTTAACCGCATTAGGGTGCTGGCCAGAAGGCGCGGATTCCCGCCACCCCTTGGGCACCGATCTGCCACGCCTGCTCGCTATCGTGCGGTCCAAGCCCGCCCAACAGAAATACCGGCAAGTTGCAGGCACCGATTAACTCACCCGCAGCCTCCCAGCCCAACGGCGTAGCTTGCGGGTGGGTGAGCGTCGGTTGCACGGGCGACAAGGTGACGAAATCCACCCCCATCTGCGCCGCCAAGGCCAATTCTTCAGCGTTGTGACAAGAGGCCGCCAGCCAGCGTTCAGCCGGAAACGGCCGCCCCTTGGCGGCGTATTTACGTAACTGCTGCGCCGACAACTGCCAACCGGCCGCCGGGAAGTCGCCCAGCCACTCTCTAGGGCCCTTGAGCATCAATTGCGCCTTGCCGGCACACAAACCCACAGCATCGACCGCTAAATCGCGGTACTGCGGGTCATAGCCATTCGGCGCGCGCAACTGAATCAAACCAATACCACTGGCCACTGCAGCCTGAATGCCTTGCAGCACCGCCTTAGGCTCAAGGCCATCAGGGCTAATCAAATACTGGCTCGGCAAGCGGGCGGCCTGCACGATCGGTGCATTTGCCGCCGGAAACTCATACTCGGGCAGTTGCCGTGGCGCGACCCACGCTAACGGCTGACCTTCGACGCCGCGCGGTTCACCGCTAAACGCACTGACCAACCACACATCCAACAGTATTTGTTTATCGGCATAGTCGTGCTGCACCTTAATTAACGGGCGCGCGTGAGTGACCGAAATGCCCAGCTCTTCGTGCAGCTCACGGTGCAACGCAGCGGCAACGGTTTCACCGGCCTCAACCTTGCCACCGGGAAACTCCCACAAGCCACCTTGATGCTGCTGATCGGCGCGCCGCGCCAACAAGATACGCCCATCGGCGCCCTGTATTACCGCTGCGGCTACATGTACTCGTTGCATGCCAGTACTCCTCAACATCTATCGTTCTAAGCACTGGGGACGCCGCAGCGTCCCCAGTAGTTATCGACCTGAACGCAGGCAAATACCCTGCTTATTAAGAGCGGTACTCGGCGTTAATCCGCACATATTCGTGGGACAAATCAGTGGTCCAAATGGTCTCGCTGCACGTGCCGCGACCCAACTCGATACGAATGCTGATTTCCTCCTCAGCCATTACCGCAGCGCCCTGCTCCTCGGTGTAACTGGCTGAGCGCGCGCCGTGGCTGGCAATGCACACATCCCCGAGAAACACGTCAATCTTCGACACGTCGAGCTGATCAACCCCCGCACGGCCAACGGCGGCGAGAATGCGCCCCCAGTTCGGATCGCTGGCAAACAAGGCCGTCTTGATCAACGGCGAATGGGCCACGGTGTAGCCAACATCCAAGCACTCTTGGTGAGTGCCGCCACCATTAACGAGCACAGTGACGAACTTAGTCGCCCCCTCTCCGTCGCGCACGATAGCTTGCGCGACATCCATGCACACCTCGAACACCGCTTGTTTAAGCGCGGCAAACAATGGCCCAGAGGTGTGCGTGATTTCTGGCAGATTGGCTTGGCCGGTGGCAATCAGCATGCAGCAATCGTTAGTCGAAGTATCGCCATCAATGGTGATGCGATTAAACGATTTATTCGCGGCATCGCTGAGCAGGTCTTGTAGCACGGCCGGTGCCACCTTAGCGTCGGTGGCAATGTAGCCAAGCATGGTGGCCATGTTCGGCCGAATCATCCCGGCGCCTTTGGAGATACCGGTAACCGTGATGGTCACGCCGTCATGGCTAAACTGTCGACTGGCACCCTTGGGTAGCGTGTCGGTGGTCATGATGCCTGTGGCGGCTTCAGCCCAGTGTTGCTCGGACAAATCAGCCAAGGCTGCGGGCAAAGCAGCAATAATTTTATCGACCGGCAATGGCTCGCCAATTACACCGGTGGAGAACGGCAAAATCGCCAGCTCAGCAACGCCCACCAACTCGGCCAAGGCGGCGCAGGTTTGCGTAGCCGCCAGCAGACCAGGCTCGCCAGTCCCGGCATTAGCATTGCCAGTATTGGTCAACAGATAGCGCGACTGGCCCTTGACCCGCTGCCGAGCAAGGATCACCGGCGCTGCGCAAAATGCATTTAAGGTGAACACTCCGGCAACGCTGGAGCCTTCAGCACAGCGCATGACCACCACATCTTTGCGGCCAACGCGCTTGATGCCAGCAGAGGAAATTCCCAGCTCAAAACCAGCCACTGGATGCAAAACAGGAAGCGGACCAAGACCTACAGCCATGCAATAAACTCCTTGTCGTCATCAATTTAAGAGCCGCCCTGGCAACTAGCTTGGGCCAGTCTTAGTCGACTCTAAACAAGCGCCACTACCATTCAACGCAGCACTATTTAAGTGAAAACGCCGCGAGCAGCTAAGGCTGGTCGCGGCGCAGATAAACAGCCGTGGCCTAGCTAATTTGACCGTGGCAATGCTTATATTTTTTACCCGAACCGCAAGGGCAGGCTTCGTTACGGCCAACTTTCGGCTCGTTACGTACCTGTGCCTGACCGTCAGCTGGCACTTCTTGCTCATCCGCTTCTGGCTGTTCTAAGCCCGGCGCTGCGGCATGCACAAACTGCATACGCTTGGCCAGTTCTTCGGCTTCGCGGCGAGCACGCGCCTCTTCTTCAGCGGGATCATCTTGGCGCACTTGAACGTGCGAAAGCACACGCACAGCATCACGTTTGATCGAGTTCAGCAGCTCTTGGAACAAGGTGAACGACTCACGCTTGTACTCCTGCTTCGGGTTCTTCTGCGCATAGCCGCGCAAGTGGATGCCGTGACGCAGGTGATCCATGGTTTGCAGGTGGTCTTTCCAGAGGTCATCCAGCACGCGCAAGAGAATTTGCTTCTCAAAACTGCGTAATGCCTCAGGGCTGGCCTGCTGCTCTTTCTCTTGATAAGCCGCCAACAACTCTTGGCTGATCTTCTCGCGCAGGGGCTCTTCGTAAAGTTTAGCGTCGTCATCCAGCCACTGCTGGACTGGCAAACGCAGACCGTAATCGCTGTACAACGCCTGCTCCAGGCCAGCGATATCCCACTGCTCGGGCAGCGACTGCGGCGGAATATGCGTGCTCATGGTGCTGTCGAGCACTTCTTGACGGAACTCAGCGATGGTTTCGCCAATATCATCCGCAGCCAGCAAGCTATTACGCATGTGATAAATCACTTTGCGCTGCTCGTTAGCCACGTCATCAAATTCAAGCAGTTGCTTGCGAATGTCGAAGTTACGACCCTCGACTTTGCGCTGGGCCTTTTCGATGGCGTTAGTCACCATGCGATGTTCGATAGCCTCACCGGCTTGCATGCCGAGGGCTTTCATAAAGCCTTTCACCCGATCAGAGGCAAAAATACGCATCAAGCTGTCTTCCAGCGACAGGTAGAAGCGGCTCGAACCCGGATCGCCCTGACGACCCGCACGACCACGTAACTGGTTATCGATACGCCGCGATTCATGGCGCTCGGAGGCAATTACATGCAAACCACCGGCAGCAATAACCTGCTGGTGACGCTGCTGCCAGTCACTTTTAATTTGCGCGATTTGCTCTTCTGTAGGGTTTTCCAGGTTGGCCACTTCGACCTCCCAGTTACCACCCAAGAGAATGTCGGTACCGCGACCGGCCATGTTCGTGGCGATCGTCAAAGCACCCGGGCGACCCGCTTGCGCGATGATCTCGGCTTCTTTTTCGTGGAACTTAGCGTTCAGAACTTTGTGCTCAATACCCGCTTTGTTAAGCAAGTTGGACACGTATTCAGAACTATCGATGGTCGCTGTACCCACCAACACCGGACGGCCTTCAGCCAAAGAGTCCTGAATGTCGGTAATGATCGCTGCGTATTTTTCGTCTTGGGTCATGTACACCAAGTCATTGAAGTCTTTACGACCCAAGGGCTTGTTGGTCGGAATCACCACCACGGTCAAACCGTAGATCTGCTGGAATTCAAAGGCTTCGGTATCGGCCGTACCGGTCATACCCGAGAGCTTTTTATACAGACGGAAATAATTCTGGAAAGTGGTCGAGGCCAATGTTTGGCTCTCAGCCTGAATCGGCAAACCTTCCTTCGCTTCGATGGCTTGGTGCAAGCCCTCTGACAAGCGGCGACCCGGCATGGTGCGCCCGGTGTGCTCGTCGATCAGCATGACCTGATCTTTTTGCACAATGTATTCGACATCACGATGGAACAGCTTGTGCGCGCGCAACCCAGAGTAAACGTGGGTTAGCAAGCCGAGGTTATGGGCCGAATACAGGCTCTCACCTTCAGCTAACAAATCATTGGCCGCCAGCAGGTCCTCAATAAATTGATGACCTTGCTCGTTCAGCTCCACCTGACGGGTCTTCTCATCGAGGGTGTAATGTCCCTCCAGAGTGACCACGCCTTCAACTTCCTCAACGTGTAATTTGAGCTGAGGGATAAGTAGATTGATTTGTGTGTAGAGCCTGGAGCTGTCTTCCGCCTGACCCGAGATGATCAGCGGAGTACGCGCTTCGTCGATCAAAATAGAGTCAACTTCGTCGATTACCGCAAAATTCAGCTCGCGCTGGAATTTTTCTTCCAAGCTAAAAGCCATATTATCGCGCAGGTAATCGAAACCAAATTCGTTGTTGGTACCGTAAGTAATGTCGGCCGCATAAGCCGCACGCTTCTCAATGGGGTCCATAAACGGTGTGACGATGCCGTCGCTCAGGCCCAAAAACTCATACAGTGGACGCATCCAGTTAGCATCGCGGCGCGCCAAGTAATCGTTGACCGTAACCACGTACACGCCTTTACCTTCCAGCGCATTGAGGTACACGGCCAGGGTGGCCACCAAGGTCTTGCCTTCACCGGTACGCATCTCTGCGATACGGCCTTCGTGCAAGGTCATGCCGCCGACCAACTGCACGTCAAAGTGACGCATACCCATCACCCGCTTGCCAGCCTCACGGGCTACAGCAAAGGCTTCAGGCAGGATTTGGTTAAGGCTTTCACCTTTGCCCAGACGCGCCTTGAACTCTTGCGTTTTGCCGCGTAATTGCTCATCGCTAAGGCCGAGCATTTGCTCTTCAAAACCATTAACGATCTGCACGGTCTTGAGCATGCGCTTAACTTCACGCTCATTCTGGCTACCAAAGAGTTTCTTTAACAAAGGCGCAAACATATCGACAGATTCTTCCACGCGTATGGATGAAGGGTGACCGTCAGGTGCACCCGCGCAGCCGTCATGGCCGCTTGCGAACGCAGCATTCTACTCGGAAATGTCGCTGATGAAAGCCGCGTCATCACGTAAGGGCGACTCACACCCAGCATAAGCAACCAAGCAGCCAGCCCAAGTTAGTTTTTGGCATTCTGCTACCATGGCTTTTTTGCCGATCGAGACAATTCGCCATGGCCTTTCGCCCACTGCCTGCCCGTGCGCCTGCAGCCATGCTGCGCGAGGCAAAACCACTGAAAGCTTTTTTCAGCGCAGCGCAACGGCTAAACCAGCTCCAGCGGGCACTGGAAAGCCAACTCCAGCCCGCAGCACGCGAATATTGTCACTTGGCCTCATGGCGCGAAGGCTGCCTGCTGCTAATCGTTACCGACGGCAACTGGGCGACACGCCTGCGTTATCAACAACGCCGCTTAATGCGCCAGCTGCAACAACTCGATGAGTTTTCCGGCTTGCAGCGCATCCTGTTTAAAGTTCAGCCGCCCAGCAACACCGTGCGCCCACCGGAACGGCACATAGAACTCTCTAGCTGCGCCGCGCAAAGCATCCAGACCACTGCCGACGGAATCAGCGACCCGAACTTACGTGCCGCCCTTGAACGCTTGGCCAGCCACGCTAAAAAACCCGGTACTTAATAGTCAGCCTGAACAAATTGCGCGCATAAAAAAAGCCACCGTAAGGTGGCCTTAATAAGGAGTACAAGCTGGGTGTTGCTTACACTGCCGCAACCGGGCGCATGTAAGAGATCGGCGCAGTGCTTGCGTCATCAAAAGTGACAACTTCCCAAGCATCTTGCTGAGCGATCAAACTGCGTAACAGCTGATTATTCAGCGCGTGACCCGACTTAAAGCCGCGGAACTCGCCAATCAAACTGTTACCCAAAAGATACAAATCACCAATCGCATCAAGGATTTTGTGTTTAACAAACTCATCCTCGTAGCGCAGGCCGTCCTCGTTCAGCACACCTGTGTCATCAACCACAATTGCGTTGGCTTCACTACCACCAAGCGCCAAGTTCTGCGAACGTAAGAACTCGATATCACGCATAAAGCCGAAAGTGCGAGCCCGGCTCACCTCTTTAACAAAAGAGGTGCTGGAGAAATCAATGCAGGCCGACTGGGTACGATTAAGGAAGGCGGGGTGATCAAAGTCGATTTCAAAACCGACCTTAAAACCTTCAAACGGCAAGAAGGTGGCGCGTTTATCGCCGTCCTCAACCGTCACTTCACGCTTGATGCGAATGAATTTTTTTGCAGCTTCTTGTTCTTCTAACCCAGCTGACTGGATCAAGAACACGAAGGGGCCGGCACTGCCGTCCATGATCGGTACTTCTGACGCGGAGAGCTCGACGTAGGCGTTATCGATGCCCAGGCCTGCCATGGCCGAAAGCAAGTGCTCTACCGTGTCTACCTTGACGTCACCTTTGACCAACGTGGTCGAAAGAGTGGTGTCGCCGACATTTTCCGCGCGGGCGGGGATTTCAACCACGGGGTCTAGGTCAGTGCGACGAAACACAATGCCAGCGTCTATCGGCGCCGGCTTCAAGGTCAGGTAAACCTTCTCACCTGAGTGCAGGCCGACGCCAGTAGCGCGGATGATGTTTTTCAAGGTACGTTGTTTGATCATGGCTTGGGCCGTATGCACGCTAATTGCGAATTGTTTTCAACGAGGTCGGCGATGATAGCAGAAGCAAACCTTGCTGAACACCAATCGCCCCACTGCTTGCAATACAGATCATCAGTCCGCCTGACGCCGCAAGAAAGCCGGGATATCCAAGTAATCCAAATCATCATGTGGGTTAAGTTTGGCTGCAGTAGCCGCACCCGCACTGGTCTGATTACGCATTACAGTCGGCCGATCCAAGTCGCGATAGTTAACCGCTGCATGCTCTTGACGAGCAGTCGAAGACGAAGCCGACGAGGCTGACGGCACGGCATGCATGGTGTTATCGATAACTTTAACCGGCTTCTCGATTTTCGCACCAAGCCCAGTAGCTACCACAGTTACATGCAGCTCATCGCGCATGTCTGGATCGATTACCGCGCCGACTTTGACAGTGGCATGCTCAGAAGCGAAAGCTTCGATGATCTCGCCAACTGCAGCGTACTCACCCAAGGACAAGTCCAAGCCAGCAGTGATATTCACCAAGATACCGCGCGCACCTTGCAGATTGACGTCTTCCAACAGAGGATTACGAATCGCCGCTTCGGTCGCTTCGCGAGCACGGTTCGGACCACTGGCACAGCCAGTACCCATCATCGCCATACCCATTTCGCTCATTACCGTACGCACGTCGGCAAAGTCGACGTTCATCAGGCCTTCACGCAGCATGATGTCAGAGATACCGCGCACCGCACCGGTCAGCACGTCATCGGCCTTGGCAAAAGCCGACAGCAAGCTGGCGTCTTTACCGAGAATGGTCAGCAACTTCTCGTTAGGAATGGTGATCAGCGAATCAACACACTCGGCCAACGCCCGAATGCCTTCATCGGCAACCTGCATGCGCTTTTTGCCTTCGAAAGGAAATGGCCGCGTTACCACCGCAACGGTAAGGATGCCCATTTCTTTAGCAATTTGCGCGATGATCGGTGCCGCGCCAGTGCCGGTGCCACCGCCCATGCCGGTGGTGATAAACACCATGTCGGCACCTTGCAGTACATCAGTAATACGCTCGCGATCTTCCATCGCGGCTTGACGGCCGATCTCAGGGTTGGTGCCTGCACCCAAACCCTTGGTGATCGCAGTACCCAATTGCAGGATGGTTTTCGCTCCAACCTTACGCAATGCCTGGGCATCGGTGTTGGCACATATGAACTCAACACCCTGAATATTGTTTTGTACCATGTGGTTCACGGCATTGCCGCCACCACCGCCCACACCGATTACTTTAATAACGGCGTTTTGCGGGACGCTATCTACGAGCTCGAACATTCCCCTCTCCTTTTACTTTCTAGTTATATCGCCTACTGCAACCACGGTGAAACTTTAAAAATTACCTTGAATCCAGCGTTTCAGCTTTTCTAGTATCGGCGTTTTCGGTTCATCACTAAAACTACTTCCGCCCAACATAGATGTACCGTCGGTCTGTTTTTGCAAGCCATATAGCAACAGACCCACGCAAGTAGAATAAATCGGATTACGCACCACATCAGCCAAGCCTTTAACACTGTGCGGAACACCCAAGCGGACCGGCATGTGGAATATCTCCTCAGCCAATTCAACTGCGCCTTCCATCTTTGCCGTACCACCGGTAAGAACAATGCCTGCAGGTATCAAATCTTCATAACCGCTGCGACGTAACTCAGCCTGAATTAATGTAAATAACTCATCGTAGCGCGGCTCTACTACCTCAGCTAATGCTTGACGAGATAATTCACGCGGCGGTCGATCACCAACACTGGGAACTTTTATGGTCTCACCGGCGCTGGCTAATTTAGCCAATGCACAAGCATACCGAATTTTAATCTCCTCGGCATACTGGGTAGGGGTACGTAATGCCATGGCAATATCGTTAGTTACCTGATCTCCCGCCACTGGAATTACCGCAGTGTGACGTATCGCACCTTCCGTAAAGATCGCGATATCCGTTGTACCACCACCAATATCAACTAAACAGACGCCTAATTCTTTTTCATCGTCGGTCAATACCGAATATGCCGAGGCCAATTGCTCAAGAATAATGTCGTCAACTTCCAAGCCGCAGCGCCGCACACACTTTTCAATATTCTGCGCCGCATTCACCGCACAGGTGACTACATGCACTTTGGCCTCCAGACGTACCCCGGACATACCCAAAGGCTCGCGCACGCCTTCTTGGTTATCGATCACATAATCTTGCGGCAGGGTATGCAATACGCGCTGATCTGCCGGAATCGCAACGGCCTGAGCAGCATCAAGTACCCGCTCTAAATCGGCCTGACTAACTTCACGATCACGAATAGCCACAATACCGTGGGAATTAAGGCTGCGAATATGATTACCGGCAACCCCAACAAAAGCCGAATGAATTCGGCAACCGGCCATTAACTGGGCCTCTTCAATGGCCCGTTGGATGGATTGCACGGTAGATTCAATATTAACCACCACGCCCCTTTTCAAACCACGAGATGGATGGGTACCAATCCCAATAATTTCCAGCTGACCATCGCTCGTCACCTCGCCCACCAGCGCCACCACTTTGGAGGTGCCGATGTCCAGGCCGACGATCATCTTGCCGCTCTGCACATGTGCCATGGTCCTTGCCTTCTCCTTGGTTACTTAACGACAACGGCATTCGCCGTTGCCGCCTGTAGTGGTTCACGCCAGCTAACGGCAAAGCCATTGGCGTAGCGCAGATCAATACGGGCAATATTGGCGATTTGTGGTTTTAAGCTCTGTTCATATACAGACACAAATCGACGCATTTTTTCTAACAAATGATCACGACCCAGCAACAACTCAATACTTTGATTGTTATTGCTCGCCGCTGTGGTTAAAAACCAGCTCCCGCGCTCGCGCAATTCAAGCTGGGCGATAGAAAACCCCAATGGTCGCAACATTTGGCTCAATAGCTGATATTGCTGCATAACTGTTTGCTGCGCACGCTGCGGACCAAATAATTGCGGTAAGTTTTCATAATTAGCCAACTCGCGCGGGGTAAATGCCTGCCCTTGATTATTCAATAATTCGGCATCGCCCCAACGCGCAATAGGTAACTGCTCTTCTAATTGAATAGACAGTTGATCAGGCCATATACGCCGAACCTCTGCATGGGCAATCCACGGCATCTGCTCAAGCTCGGCGCGCATAGCGGCCAGGTCGACGGTAAAGAAACTGGCGGTCACATATGGTGCTATCCGCTGCTGCACCGCTTGCTGACTGATATAGCTAAGCTCGCCCTGCACACTGATCTGGCTAATTGGCCGGTCGGCATACGGCAATACACGCTCCGCTAAGCTGTAAGCGCCAAGCCCCAACGCCAAGAACAGCAACGGCCAAAGCAAACGTTTAAGAGCACTGAAGTCTGTCTTTGCGCGACGCGCAGCAACCGGCTCACTGGCCACCAGACGACTGGCGCCGCGAGCCACCGGCTTGCGCACAGGGGAACGATCAAGCTGGGGCGCTGAGTAACGTAGCGTCGCGCTAGACATAAACTTAACCTCGAAGCTCTAAACTGTCGGCCAGAATTGCCAACACCAACTGCTGAAAATCTAAACCAGCGGCGCGCGCAGCCATTGGCACCAAACTGTGATCGGTCATGCCTGGCACGGTATTAACTTCCAACAACCAGAACTTACCGGCTGCGTCTTGCATCACATCAGCCCGCGCCCAGCCCTGAACGCCCACGGCTTCACACGCTTGCGCGGTGAGCGTTTTAAGCTCGGCTTCTTTGTCGACTGATAGCCCGCACGGCACTCGGTACTGAGTGTCATTGGCCACATATTTGGCGTCGTAGTCGTAAAAGCTGTGGCTGGTACCCAACGCAATCGGTGGCAATACCTCGCCGCGCAGCATGGCGATGGTGAACTCCGGGCCGCTGATCCATTGTTCAACCAGCACTTGTGAGTCGTATTGACTGGCGTCCTGCCAGGCAGCGACCAACTCAGCCAATGTGCCAACCTTGGCCATACCAATGCTGGAACCTTCATGCGCCGGTTTTACAATCAATGGAAAACCCAGTTCAGCGGCAGCGTTGGCGCAATCTGCCGCACTGGCCAGCACAGCATGTAGCGGGGTCGACAGACCTAGGCTTTGCCAAACCTGCTTGGTGCGCAGTTTGTCCATCGCCAACGCCGAGGCCAACACGCCACTGCCGGTGTAGGGAATTTCCAAGCACTCAAGCAAGCCTTGCATGCTGCCGTCTTCGCCACCACGGCCGTGTAGCACGATAAAGGC
>JBBKVZ010000134.1:0-4369 GCA_037968715.1 Pseudomonas sp. | reverse complement strand
GAGTGAATAGGTATACGCAGCGCCGGCAGGCTGTTACGGGTAACCGCTAGCATATGCAGCACACCGCCGATGACCACCGGAATTTGCAGGTACCAAGCTATTAGCAGCGAATCAAACATAACCGCTCCAAAGCAGCCATTGCAGCAGCAGTAGCAGGGCGCAGCCGCCGAGGGTCAGGCCGTAGATGTGCGACAGTTGTTTGAATTTGAAGAACGGCCGGCGCAGCAGCATGGCATGGCTGAATGCCGCTAACGTCAGGGCCAGCAGGCTGTGTAGCCACAGAGCCGGCAGCCACGGCGTCAGCAGTTGATAGCCAGCGAGGATAAACACACTCCAGAACACCGGCATACCTAGGTAGGCCAGGCCGTCGCATTCCTGGATATTGCCGATCTCGTTGAACACCGCCAAGCGGATGCAACCGCAACCTTGCAGCAGCAACAGGAACACCAGCCAGGCACCATCGAAACCTTGCAGATAGAAGATCAACGCCGGCGCCAGCAGGTAGATCTGCATGTCCATAAAACCATCTAGGTAGCGACCGAAGGGCCGCTCCAGCTTCAGTTTGCGGGCCCAGATGCCGTCTAGGGCGTCGCCGAGCATGGCCAGAAACAGCCAAGCGCTGGCCAGTGCATAGAGGCCATGCAGGGCGCTGAGGATGGCCAGCCCGGAGCTGAGCAGCCCGGACAGGGTCAGCAGGTCGACGCGGTTTAGGCGAATGATGTAGCGCGATGGCGGCAGCGCATTCATGGATAGTCGCTCGTTAGAGGCAGACGACCCTGGTGCCGGGCCTCGTGCAGGGCTGGCCGGTCGATCTTGCTGTTATGCCGGCCGTCCACCGGCATGCTGTCGATCAGCGCTAGGCGGGCCTGGGCCATGCCGAAGCGAGCCAGCAACGCGCGCAGCTCGCATGGCACCTGGCCTTCGAGCACCAGCAGCAGTTCGCCGTTCGGGCCGCAGAGCATGGCGCTGCGGCGCACGCCGGGTAGGGCGTCGAGGGCTTTTTCTACTGGGAAGCTGTACTGCGCTTGGCCGTCGACCCACAGGGCATCCTTGAGCCGGCCGTTCAGCCACAGGCGACCGGCTTGGTCGAACAGGCCGACATCGCCGGTGCGGTGCCAGACCTGACCGTCGTCACGGGGGATTTTGTTTTCGGCGGTGGCGCTGGGGTTGTCCACGTAGCCCTTGAGCACATGGGGGCCGGCCACCAGGATTTCGCCCGGTTGCCCGGCAGGTAGCCGCGCCCGGGCGACTGACGCAGCGTCGCTCAACGGCTGCAGCGGGTCGACAACCCACACCTCGGCCATGGCCGCCGGCCGGCCGACCAAATGGCCCGGCTGTTGGTGCCAGTCGCGCAGCAGTTCGCTCATTGCCACCTCGGCGATCGGCTCTGCTTCGGTCGAGCCATAGACCACCAACGCCTCTGCGTTGGGGAACACGCTTAAGCAGTCGCGCAGCAGGTTTTCGCTGAGGGTCGAGCCACCGACCACCAGTGAGCGTACGCCGTTCAGGTGCAGCCCCTTGGCTTGCGCATAGCTGACCAGCCGCTGCAGATAGGCTGGGGCGCCGGCGACGCGCGTGATGCCCTCGCGCTGGATCTGCCGCAGCACTCTCGCCGGCTCAACCTGGCCGGGTTTGGCCAGGTCGGTGGCCGGCAGCACGGTGCTGATGCCGCAGCACAAATTGTGCAGCACCAGCACTGGGAAACAGGGCAGGTCGATGTCGTCGTCTTGGTCCGGCCAGTGTTGGCGGATGGCCAAGTGCTGGGCCGTGAGACTGGCATGGGTGCGGTCGGCGCCCTTGGGCAGGCCGGTGCTACCGGAGGTGAAGCTGATCAGGCCATGGCTCTGCTCGTTCACCGGCGCACAGCGAAAGGCTTGCGCAGTGGACTGCAAGTCCCGTGGCAAGGCGCGCACGCCCAGGCAGCTGCCATCCAAGCTGAGCCGCTGCAGTCGCCAGAGGCTTGGCAGCAACCACCAACGTTTGAGCAGCGCACGCTCGCCAAGCAGGGTGCGGGCACCGCTCAGGCGGATCGAGGCCAGCAGCCGAGACCGGCTCATGCCGCGGTCCAGCAACACCGGCACCATGCCTAAGCCCAGCAGGGCTAGCAGCGCCGCGTAGAGGTCCAGGCTTGGTTGGGCGATTAACAACACCCGCTCGCCCTGGCGCAGCCCTGCCGCCAGCAGACCTTGTTGCAGTTGCGCGGCGCGGGCCAATAACTGTGCATAACTGAGCTGCTCGGCGCTCTGGTAGCCATCCGCCGCGCACGGCACACGCAGGGCCAAGCGTTGGGGATGTCGGTTGGCGGCGACGACTATGGCACTACAGAAGTTGGCAATGATCATAAGCTGCTCTGATACAGGCCATAGTGATGACTCCCCGCACAACCATGTCGGAGGGCGAACTGCCGGGAGTTGTTGTCTTCGCGCACGAGGGTTGCGGCGATCTGCTGGTAATGGCCCTCGGCGCGTAGCGACAGCTCACAACCCATGGCGGTGAACAAGCCCAACTCGCGAAAATCCGGGTGCACGCCGCCGGTCTTGGCCAGCGCTCGACGTGGCATAGGTAGCTGGGCAAAGTGCTCGCTGTGCTTTAGCCGCGCCGTCGGCACAGGCTGTGGATTGCCCTGGCGCAGCAGTGGCGAATAGTCTGGGTAAACCAAGAAAAAGCCGGCGATGCGCCCGTCGTGGGCCCGCGCCAGCACCGAACTGTTAGGGCACAGGCGCTCGGCAAAGGGCGCACCACAATGGCTGCGAAACGCCTCAAGCGACAGCTTGTTGTAGGCGAAATTGCCAGCAAAGACCTGATCGACGAAGCCATACAGCTCATCCAGATGGTTCATCCAGAACTCCCCGGTCAGGGTCTCTAGGCTGATCGCCGTTTGCAGCTTGGGCTTGATCCGCAGATAGTCGTCGCGCACCGAGGCGACCACTTGCGCCATGTCGTTGAAAGTCGACAGGTAGCGATAGCGCAGGCGCATGCCCAACTCATCGAGCAGTTGCGGGTAATACACCGGGTTCCACGGCTCACCGGGGAAGGCGCCGCCCTCGAAGCCGCTCAGGCGTAGCCGGTAAGCACCGAAGGTGTTGAAGTTGATCGGCCCGTACAGGCGCGTAGCACCTTGGCTGCTGGCCCAGTCGCGTAAGCCCTGAAACAGCTGCCGGTTGGCTTGCAAGGCGTTGATGCTCTCCCAGAAGCCGAAGAGCGCCACTGTCTCGCCCTCGATCTGCTGAGGGCTAACAAAGCCGGCCAGCCGCGCCTGTTCGGGGATCACCCCGAGCCAGGCGTGGCCCTCGGCGAACCAAGGGTTGGCGGAGCCAAACTGCTGCTGCAGGCTGTGGCGGTCTTCGCCGAGCCAGTGTGGGTCGTCGGCGTAGAGCTGCGCCGGCAACGCGATAAAGGCCTCGGGCAGCGGCATGTCCGGCTGCCAGGCGCCCATCCAGGCTTCAGACATGGGCCACCTCCGCTGCAACTAAGTGAACGGGGTCAGGGCTGTGCACGCTTTGGCTGCCGGCGGCGGGCTGATCGAGACGTTCGATGGTCCCGGCGGCGCCGTCCATGCGCACCCGCTGGCCATTGTGCAGCAGGGCGGTGATGCCGGGGATGCCGACGATGGCCGGGATGCCCAGTTCACGGGCGACCACCGCTGAGTGCGAGAGCGTCGAGCCGCGCTCCACCAGGATGCCGCCGGCGGTGGGAAACAACGGCGCCCAGCCAGGGTCGGTGCGCACGGTGCAGAGGATCTGGCCATTCAGCGACAGCTCGTCTTGCGGCGAGAAGATCAGCCGGACTTTTTCCTCGACTATTCCTGGGTAGCAGCCGATCCCACGGATATTGCCCTCGGTCTGCACCACCGGGGTGTGCGGGTAGGCGTAGGCGTTGTGTCGGTAGACCATGCCCCAGGTCCAGAAATGGTGTGACAGATCGTGGTCTGCATAGCCGGCGAACTCAGCTTGGCGGGCGCTGACTAGGCTCTTTAGCTCGGTCTGCACGGCGCGGCCGTCGTTAAGGGCATACAGCTCGTCCAGACTCAGGTAGAAAATGTCGCGCGGCTGCGCCAACACTTCGTCCATGGCCAGTTGTTGACCGATTTCGAGAAACAACTCGCGATACAAACCAAACATGCGAGTGCGCGCCAGACGCATATTCTCGCGGTTGCGGATGGCCGCCCGCAGCTGCCCCAAGTGCTTCTTGAAGGTGCGCATGGCACGTGCGCCGAGCTTTTGCTCGATGCCGGCGAAGGCTTGTTGCTCGGCCTGTTGGCGGTAGCGCGCCTCGTTGGCCGAGAGGGTCTCGGGGGTCAGGTCGAGACGACTCAGGTAGTTCTTCAAAATTGCGAAGAGGAAACTTGGGTCTTGGCGCAGGGTGATGG
>JBBKVZ010000133.1:0-3063 GCA_037968715.1 Pseudomonas sp. | reverse complement strand
TTTGCCGAATCGGCCGGCTCGCTGACCTTTGAGATGCAAGATCTGCCGGCGCTGGCGGCAGTTGCCCACGCGCACGGCGCGCTGCTGGTGGCTGACTGCACCTGGGCGACGCCCTTGGGTTGGGATGTTTTTGCGCTGGGTGTGGATGTGGCGGTGCACGCGGCCACCAAATACATCGTCGGCCATTCCGATGTGTTGATGGGCGCTATTTTATGTTGTCAGCCGCTGGTTGCCGTGTTGCGCCAGGGGCATCGTGACGTGGGCATGTCGGTCAGTGCCGATGATGCCTACTTGGCCTTGCGCGGCCTGCGCACCTTGGCCGCACGTTTAACCATGCACCAAAAAAATGCGGCGCAAGTGGCGCTCTGGTTGCACGCCCAGCCCGAGGTAGCCCAGGTGTTGTATCCGCCGCTGTCCAGCGACGCCGGGCATGCCCTGTGGCAACGCGACTGCCATGCGCAATATGCCAACGGTTTAATGGGCCTGGTGTTTGCGCCGGGCATCAGTGCCGCGCAAGTCGATCGGCTCATCGATGCCTGTCGTTTATTCGGCATTGGCTACAGTTGGGGCGGCTATGAAAGCCTGATTATCCCGGTCAATGCGGCTAAATTGCGCAGCGTGACGGCCGCGCGCTGGCAGGGCAAGGTGATGGCGCGCCTGCATATTGGTCTGGAAGACCCGGCGGATTTACTCGCCGACTTGCAGCAGGCCTTCGCCGCCATGCAGGCGCTGTAAAGCGCTAGTTGTAACTTTGCCGGTTTTTCCGACTCTATCTGTGCACGCTAGGCCGCCAGCCGGCTGGTCATTGGCTAATTATTGAGGCGCTTATATGGGTGTATTTCGTTCTATCAGTTGCGCTCTGGCGCTGCTGTCACTGGCCAATCTAGCGCCTGCCGCTGGCGTGGATAATGCCGCCTGGGACGGTTTGTTACAGCGCCATGTGCGGGTGTTGGCAGACGGCAATGCCACGCAAGTTGACTACGCCGGAATGCGCGCCGAGGAGCCGCTGCTGCGCGAGTATCTGGCGGCTACAGCGGCGGTGCAGCCGGCCGACTTTGCGGCGTGGAGCAAGGCCGAGCAGTTAGCTTTTTTGATCAACGTGTACAACGCCTCGACCGTGGCCTTGGTGCTGACTGGCGACCCGCAAATCGCCTCAATTAAAGACCTCGGCAGTTTCCTGCGCTCACCGTGGAAGCGCAGCTTTATTGCGCTGTTGGGCGAGACCCGCAGCCTCGACGAGATTGAACACACGCTGATCCGTGGCGAGCAGGGTTACCACGAACCACGGGTGCATTTTGCCCTTAACTGCGCCAGCATCGGTTGTCCGGCGCTGCGCGCCGAGGCTTATCAGGGGGCACTCTTGGAGGCGCAACTGAGCGATGCCCAGCAACACTTTCTCGCCGACCGCAGCCGTAATCGCTTAAAGGACGGCAGCTTGCAGGTGTCGAGTATTTTCAAATGGTATCGCGAGGACTTTGCCCTCAACGGCCAACGTCTAGCCGATTATCTGGCCGCGCAAGCCGCCAGTTTGAGCCTGACTCCCGCCCAGCGTCAGCAATTGCTTGATGAGACGATCGAGATTGAGTTTCTCGACTACGACTGGCGCTTGAATCGTACGCCATGAAACCCAGTATCAGCATCATCATCCCGGCCCTCAATGAAGCCGCGCATTTACCACGCTTACTAGCGCAGTTAGCCCCGCTGCGTGAACGCGGTGCACAGCTGATTATCGCCGATGGCGGCAGCGATGATGGCTCGCCCGAGCAGCTTGCCGAGCAGGCGCAATGGTTATCTGCACCACGCGGGCGAGCTCGGCAAATGAATGCGGGGGCGGCGTTGGCGCATGCTGATGTGCTGTGGTTTGTGCACGCCGATACCCAACTGCCGGCCGCTGCTGACCAGCTGATCGCCACTGCACTGGCAGATGCCCAGCACTGTTGGGGGCGTTTTGATGTGGCAATCAGTGGCCGGCCATGGATGCTCAAGGTGGTCGCGCAGATGATCAATTGGCGCTCCCGACTGAGCGGCATAGCCACCGGCGATCAGGGCCTGTTTGTGCGACGCAGCACTTTTCTTGATTTAGCAGGCTTTGCGGATTTACCGCTGATGGAAGATGTTGAATTGACCACGCGGCTGCGCAATATCAGTCCGCCCGTTTGCATTCGTGAGCGATTAATCACCTCCGGCCGGCGCTGGGAAGCTCGCGGCGTATGGCCGACTATTTTTTTGATGTGGCGGCTGCGCTGGGCCTATTGGCGCGGCGTGCCGATTGAGCAAATCGCCGAGGCGTATCGATGAGCGCGGTACGGATAATTATCTTCGCCAAAGCGCCGCAGGCCGGCTTAGCCAAAACCCGTTTGATTCCGGCGCTAGGCGCGCACGGCGCCGCGCAACTGGCGCGCCGCATGTTGGCTGAAACCCTAACGACGGCGC
Organism: Pseudomonas sp.; assembly: GCA_037968715.1. Taxonomy (GTDB): domain Bacteria; phylum Pseudomonadota; class Gammaproteobacteria; order Pseudomonadales; family Pseudomonadaceae; genus Aquipseudomonas. Next base: position 630 of record JBBKVZ010000133.1, on the reverse strand, counting down.
TTGCCGCCAAGGTTGGTGTGGTTGAGTTATGCCTGACCCCAGCGGCAGAAAGCAGCGCCTGGCAGGGTTTCAGCTGGCCGGCCGGCGTGCAATTAACCGCGCAAGGCGAGGGTGATCTCGGTCAGCGCATGGCCCGTGCCGCCAGTCGTGCCCTAGCCTTGGGCGCGCCGATTATGTTGATCGGCACCGACTGCCCGGAGTTGACCCCAGAGTTGTTGCGCGCCAGCGCGGCGCAGTTGGTCAGCCATGACAGCCTGTTGCACGCTACCTACGACGGCGGCTACGCCTTGCTCGGTCTGCAACATGAGCATGAACGGGTGTTTGCCGAAATTAACTGGAGTACGCCGAGCGTGGCCGCCAGCACCCGCGAGCGGATTGTCGAGCTCGGTTGGCGCCACTACGAAGGGGCCTGTTTGCATGATGTGGATGTCGGTGACGACCTGCAGTGGTTACCGGCAAGCTGGTTGCTAACCCACTAGGCGTATTGCGCCCGCTGCGGTATTTATTGCCGGCTTAACGTTGTTTTTACGTCGATCCAGTTAGACTAGGCGCCTAAATCAAGCCTTCGGGCTTACCTACACGGAGTTTTTTCATGAGTAGTGCACCGGGAATCCATCCACTGGCAGGCAC
>JBBKVZ010000132.1:0-3328 GCA_037968715.1 Pseudomonas sp. | reverse complement strand
GGTGTGCACGAATAGCTCAAAATCAAAACCGCTGCCGAGGATGTTTTTACCCAAAAGGCCAGCGGCCTTGGCTTCGTCGATGGCGCGATTCAGGTTGACGGCTGCGTCAGTGTATTCACCGCGCAAGAAGATATAGCCGCGGTCGGCCTTTAATGCACGCGCACTGATCAGCATGCCTTCAATCAGCAGGTGAGGCAGTTGCTCCATCAACATCCGGTCTTTCCAGGTGTTGGGTTCCATCTCATCGGCGTTACACAACAAGTAGCGGATGTTTTGTGATTCATCCTTGGGCATCAAACCCCACTTAACCCCAGTGGGAAAACCCGCGCCGCCACGGCCCTTGAGCCCCGAGTCTTTGACCGTCTGGACAATTTCGTCTTGGGACATCTGGTTAAAGGCTTTACGCGCCGCGTTATAGCCGTCTTTGCTTTGATACTCCGCAAGCCAAACCGCAGCACCATCGTCACGCAGACGCCAGGTAAGCGGATGGGTCTCGGCGCTGCGCTCAATCAGATTGGCCGGGCCAAAAGAGCTCAATCGCTGAGTACTGCTACTGATTGCACGCACGGTCATGGATAGTTCTCCAGCAGAGAGGCAACACCAGCGGGCTGCACATCGCCAAAGGTGTGCTCGTCAATCATCAGGGCCGGAGCCTTATCGCAGTTGCCCAAGCAACATACCGGGAGCAAGGTAAAACGGCCGTCACTGGTGGTCTCACCCAGACCAATGCCGAGCTGCTGTTGAATGCTACTAACCACCGATTCATGGCCAGCGATGTAGCAAACCATGCTGTCGCAGACACGAATAATGTGCCGACCGACCGGTTGGCGGAATATCTGGCTGTAGAAAGTAGCCACGCCCTCTACATCGCTGGCAGGAATGCCGATAAGCGCGCCGATTGCGGCAATGGCACCGTCCGGTACCCAGCCACGCGCTTCTTGGACGATTTTCAGTGCCCCGATCGATGCAGCGCGCGAGTCTTCGTAATGATGCAGTTCGTGTTCGATGGCCGCCCGCTCGCTGTCTGTCAGCGCGAAGCGGTCAGATTGGATCAGGCTGTTGTTAGCGTTGGTTAGGCTCATAATTAGCGGTCCACATCGGCCATAACGAAGTCGATACTGCCCAGATACGCGATCAGGTCAGCCACCATGCTGCCACGGATCACCGAGGGGATCTGCTGCAAATGCGGGAAGCTCGGTGTGCGAATACGGGTGCGGTAGCTCATGGTGCCGCCATCGCTGGTTAGGTAATAGCTGTTGATGCCCTTGGTTGCCTCAATCATCTGGAAAGACTCGTTGGCCGGCATTACCGGGCCCCACGAAACCTGCAAGAAGTGGGTGATCAGGGTTTCAATGTGCTGCAAAGTGCGTTCTTTCGGTGGCGGCGTAGTCAGCGGGTGATCGGCCTTGTAAGCACCGGCCGGCATGTTTTTCATGCATTGCTCAATGATCTTGATGCTTTGGCGCATTTCTTCAACACGCACAATGCAGCGGTCATAGGCGTCGCCATTTACTGCGAGCGGTATTTCAAACTCGAAGTTCTCGTAACCCGAATATGGCCGTGCTTTGCGCAGGTCAAAATCTAGCCCGGTTGAGCGCAAACCTGCACCGGTAACGCCCCACTCAAGGGCTTCCTTGGTGTTGTACTTGGCCACGCCAATGGTCCGGCCGCGCAGGATGCTATTTTGCAGCGCCGCTTTGTTGTACTCGTCGAGGCGTTTTGGCAGCCAGTCGACAAACTCTTGCACCAGTTTTTCCCAACCGCGCGGCAGGTCGTGGGCCACACCACCGATGCGATACCAAGCAGGGTGCAGGCGGAAACCAGTGATAGCTTCAATCACTTTGAAGGCGCGCTGGCGGTCGGTGAAGGTGAAGAACACCGGGGTCATGGCGCCGACGTCTTGGATATAGGTACCGAGGAACAGCAGGTGGCTGGTAATGCGGAAGAATTCAGCCATCATGATGCGAATCACGTCGACTTTTTGCGGCACTTTAATGCCGGCGAGTTTTTCTACAGCCAATACGTACGGCAGGTTGTTCATCACCCCGCCGAGATAGTCGATGCGGTCGGTGTAGGGGATAAAGCTGTGCCATGACTGACGCTCAGCCATTTTCTCGGCGCCGCGGTGGTGGTAGCCCACCTCAGGGACACAATCGACAATATCTTCGCCATCTAACTGCAAGATAATGCGAAAAGCACCATGCGCGGAGGGGTGGTTAGGGCCGAGGTTGAGGAACATGTAGTCTTCGTGCGCGCCTTGACGCTTCATGCCCCAGTCTTCGGGCTTAAAGCGCGCTGCTTCCTCTTCCAGATTCTGCTTGGCCAGCGTCAGGCTGTACGGATCGAACTCAGTGGCGCGGGCCGGGTAGTCCTTGCGTAGCGGGTGACCTTCCCAGGTCGGCGGCATCATGATGCGCGACAGGTGAGGGTGGCCCGGGAAGTCGATGCCGAACATGTCCCAGACTTCGCGCTCGTACCAGTTGGCGTTGGGCCAGATACCGGTCACGGTCGGCAGGCTGAGGTCGCTTTCGGACAGGGCGACCTTGATCATCACGTCGCTGTTACGTTCGATCGACAGCAGGTGATAGAAGACGCTGAAGTCGGCGCCCGGCAAGCCCTGGCGCTTGGTGCGCAGACGCTCGTCCACGCCGTGCAGGTCATAGAGCATGACGTACGGCTTGGGCAGGTTGCGCAGGAAGGTCAGGACTTCGACAAGTTTGGCGCGGGTAACCCACAGCACCGGCATGCCGGTGCGGGTGGCCTGGGCGGTGAACGCCTCAGGGCCAAAACGGTTATTGAGTTCGACGACCACATCCTGGTCGTCTGCCTTATAAGGCGGGATGTACAGAGCGCTGCCTGTAGTCATGGTTTTTTATCGCTTTCGGTCAACGTAAAGAATGAAGCCAGTTTCTCGTTTCTTTGTAAGAACAGAGCTGGATCAGACTTCGTCTGGGCTGCGCAGGTTGGTGACCTGAATACGCTGTTCGCGGCGCTGTTCCTTTTGCGAAGGCATCTCGGCGCGGTATACGCCTTGATCACCGACGACCCAGGAAAGTGGGCGACGCTCCTTGCCGATCGATTCCTGCAGCAGCATCAGGCCTTGCAGGAAAGCTTCGGGGCGAGGCGGGCAGCCAGGCACGTAGACGTCCACGGGCAGGAATTTATCCACCCCCTGAACCACGGAGTAGATGTCGTACATGCCACCGGAGTTGGCGCACGAACCCATGGAGATAACCCACTTCGGCTCGAGCATTTGCTCGTAGAGACGCTGGATGATCGGCGCCATCTTGATAAAGCAGGTACCGGCGATAACCATGAAATCCGCCTG
>JBBKVZ010000131.1:0-3307 GCA_037968715.1 Pseudomonas sp. | reverse complement strand
CAAGAGCGGCAAAGCCTGAATGCACGGGAAATTGCTGAACGCGCCGGTGCCCTGTACGACAAGTTCGTTGCCTTTGTCGGTGATTTGGATGAGGTCGGCAACCGTCTGCAGCAATTAGACAAAGCCTATTCTGCGGCGCGAAACAAGCTCACCGAGGGCCGTGGCAATTTGGTCAGCCGCGCTGAAAATCTAAAGTCGCTGGGGGCACGGGCCAGTAAAAGCTTACCGGCCGAGTTGCTGGAGCGCTCCGGTGCAGAACCGGCGCTGGATGAGTTTGCTGACTAAGTCGGCGTGCATTGCAGTGGTTCGGCGTGCGCCTGCAAATACCACCCCGGCGTGCGCGGCTTAGATCAACAGCAAACTGGCCAGCCCGGCCAATAAGCCAGTGGCCATGATCGGCAGGGTGCGCACCGCCAGTTGACGGCCGCCGATTAGGGCAATTAACAGGCCTTTGACCAAGCTGTTACTTAGCGCGGCTAGATAAATACCCTGCACCGCAACCTGGCTGTCGAGCTCGGCAATGGCATTGCGCGACAGTGACAGGGTGATGGCATCGACGTCGGTTAGGCCCGAGAGCAGGGCGACCACGTATACACCGACATCGCCAAAGTAGCGGCGGCCGCCTTCAACCAAAAAGGCAATAACGGCCAGCAGTGCGGCAAAGCGCAGGGCAGGGGCCAGTTCAAAGGGGTTTTTCAGAAAGGGTTCTGGTTGGTTGGCAGGCTCGCTGTCGGCCTTGTGCAAGAACCACAACGCCCCGCCGGCATAGGTCAGCGCGCAGATACTCAGTGGCAGTAACAAGGGGCCGAGAAGTGCCGGGTTAACCACGCCAACCTCCAGCAACACGCGCGGGAACATCAGTGCCGAGGTGGCCAGAAGGCCGCAGGCGAGTATGGCGTGCATGTGGGTGCGCTCGCTCAGACGAGCCAGCGTCATGGTCATGGCTGTAGACGAAACCATGCCGCCCAACAGTGCGCTAACCAGCAGGCCCTTGCGCGGGCCGATCATGCGGATTGCGCTGTAGGCGGCAAAGCCGATCGCGGCGATGAGCACCACCATCCACCAAGTGGCGTAGGGGTTGAATGCTTGCCAAGGGCCATAGCCCTCGTTGGGCAGCACGGGCAGCATCACCAAACTGATAAACAACAGTTTTAGTGCCCCAGAAACTTCCTCTCCGCTGAGTCGGCGTACAGCGCTGTGCAACGGTTGTTTGAGGCTCAGCAACAAGGCGATGACCACGGCGCAGGCGGCGGCCAATGCGCGCTGATCACTCAAGGCTAGGCTGCCGAGCAGGAATGTCAGCAGCAGGGCGATCGGGCTGGTTACCCCGATGTCGCCGGTATTGCGTTGTTCGGCGAGGTAGCCGGCGATAATCAGTAAGCCAAAGATCAGGGTGATGCTGATCCATGCGTTGAGGCCGTATTGTTGGCCGAGCAATGCGGCTAAGCCGCCGAGCAGGCCGACCAAGCCAAAGGTGCGAATGCCGCCAATTAACCGAGTGTCCTCGGTGTCGCGGGCACTCCAACCGCGCTCAGTGCCGATCAGCAGGCCGACGGCTAAAGCGGTGGCAAAGCTCAGCAGTAATTGCACGGTCTCGGGCATGGGGCGTCCTTGGCGATGGTCTCTGCATACAGTTTAGCGCTATCCGCAGGCTGACCCATTGCGCTGCAACAATGCTTTGCGCCGTGCACCGCGCATCGCGGCGTTGCCAATGACCAACCTGAGGCCCAATGGGCGAGGCTCAGTGCAGGTTTAAATGCCGGCTGATCAATGCTCGTAACGCGGCGGGCTTAACCGGCTTGGCCAAAAAATCCAGGCCGGCGGCGTGTACGGCGGCGATCAGCTCGGGGCGGGTATCCGCGCTAATGACCACGCCCGGTACTGGCGACTCCATGCGCGTGCGCAGCCAGGCCATCAGTTGGGTGCCGGTGTCGCCCTCATCGAGGTGGTAGTCGACCAGCGCCAGTTGCGGGCGGACGTTTTCGTCCAATAGGTGCTCGCATTCCAGGCGATTACGCGCCGTCCAAACCTTGCAGCCCCAGCGCGACAACAGGCTGTGCATGCCGCTGAGAATGCTGTCTTCGTTGTCGATGCAGAGCACCTGACAATCGCTGGGTAGGGGTGTCAGTGGTTCAGCCGTTGGCCGTGGCGCAGGCACGCACGGCTGGCGCACCAGTGGAACGCTGACGCTGAATACACTGCCTTTGCCCGGCCACGAACGTACTTGCAACGGGTGTTCAAGCACTTTGCATAAGCGGTCGGCGATCGCTAGGCCAAGGCCGAGGCCTTTTTCGGCGCGGGTCTGGTGGCTGTCGAGGCGTTTGAATTCTTCGAAAATCACTTGGCGTTTGTCTTCGGCAATCCCCGGACCGCGGTCCCAAACCTCTAGGCGCAGCCACTCACCTTCACGGCGCACACCCAGCAGCACGCGGCCTTGGGCGTAGCGAAAAGCATTGGTAAGAAAGTTCTGCAGCACGCGGCGGAGCATCTTACTGTCGCTGTCGATCCAAGCTTTACTGCCGCGCAGGTGGAAATCCATGCCCTGCTCTTGGGCCAGTACCTTGAACTCACTGCCTAAGGTGTCGAACAGATTGGCCAACGGGAAGGCTTTGCGCTCGGCCTGTACGCGGCCGCTTTCTAAGCGGGAAATATCCAAAAGGTCAGAGATTAAGTCTTCGGCCGAGCGCAGCGAGCTGTCCAGTTGACGCACCAGTTCGCCAGCATCGCGGGGCAGGGCTTCAGCTTGGTGGGAGAGGGCGGCGGAAAACAGTCGGGCGGCATTTAGCGGTTGCATCAGGTCGTGGCTGACAGCCGCCAGCAAGCGACTTTTTGACTGGTTGGCGGTCTCGGCAATGCCGGTGGCTTCACTCAACGCTTGATTCAGATTTGACAGCTCTTGGGTGCGTTGGCTGACTCGTTGCTCAAGGCCTTCGTTGGCGTCTTTGAGTGATTGCTCGGCTTGGCGATAGGCGGTGATGTCGGTAAAACTCATCACGAAGCCGCCGCCCGGCATCGGGTTGCCGATCAGTTCGATGACACGCCCGTTGCTGAACTGCCGCTCTGAGGTGTGCGCGTTACCTTGGCGCATCCAGTGCAAGCGTTTTTCTATTTGTGCCTCGCGATCGCCCTCGCCAAACAGGCCGCGTTCGGCATTGAAACGAATAATGTCGGCAATCGGTCGGCCAATCTGCACCAGCCCTTCCGGGTAGTTGAACAACTCTAAGTAGCGATGGTTCCAAGCCACCAAGCGCAACGCTTGATCAACCACGCTGATGCCTTGGGTGATGTTTTCGATGGCGCCTTGCAG
>JBBKVZ010000130.1:0-2595 GCA_037968715.1 Pseudomonas sp. | reverse complement strand
ATCGGCGTAGATTCGCAGCCGGCAAAAACTTAGGCCTAAAGTAGCGACTAGGTATGAGCCACCACGGATCCTGCAGATAGCCCGGGTACCAGCCCGGATGCCCCTGCTGGTCGTCATATTTACGACATATAAAAGTGCGGCTTTGTGAGCTGCGCTCTATTTAAACCACGAACTGGAAGTAACTCCAGGTCCGTGGCGTATTGCGGTTAAAACTAAAAAATCAGGTAGCTGATTGCAGCAACATGTTGCGGATATGACCAATTGCCTTGGTAGGGTTAAGACCCTTAGGGCAAACACTCACGCAGTTCATGATGCCACGGCAGCGAAATACGCTGAACGGGTCATCTAAAGCAGCCAAACGTTCGGCTGTTTTAGTGTCACGGCTGTCTGCCAAAAAGCGATATGCCTGAAGCAATGCGGCCGGACCGAGAAACTTGTCTGGATTCCACCAGAAAGATGGGCAAGAAGTCGAACAGCATGCACAAAGAATACACTCGTACAAACCATCAATCTTTTCGCGCTCAGCCGGTGATTGCAGACGTTCAATACCAGGAGCCGGCGTGTCATTCTGCAAATATGGCTGAACCTTCTCATACTGCTTGTAGAAGATGCTCATATCGACCGCTAAGTCACGGATTACTGGCAAGCCAGGTAACGGACGCACGACCAACTTGTTGGCTTTAACCACAGCAGACAACGGTGTGATGCAAGCCAAGCCATTTTTGCCATTCATGTTCATGCCATCAGAGCCACAAACGCCCTCGCGGCAAGAACGACGATACGACATGCTCTCGTCTTGCTCTTTAACCAACGCCAGCACATCCAGCACCATCAAATCTTTACCACCGGTATCGACTTGGAAATCCTGCATGAACGGCGCAGCATCTTGGTCCGGGTTGTAGCGATAAACACTAACTAACAACATAGCTGCCACCCTTAGTAAGTCCGGATCATCGGTTCAAAAACTGGTACGGTTTTCGGCGCAAAGTTCACGGCGCGTTTGGCTACGCGCTTCTCACCCGGAAAGTAGAGCGAGTGGCAAAGCCAATTCTCATCATCACGGTCTTCAAAGTCTTCACGCGCATGAGCACCGCGCGACTCTTTGCGCTCGTCTGCAGCGATGGCCGTGGCTTCGGCCACTTCTAGCAGATTCTGCAGTTCCAACGCTTCGATCCGTGCAGTGTTGAACGCTTGGCTCTTGTCGTTGATTTTCACATTGGTAATACGCACGCGCAGGTCCGCCAGTTGAGCGATACCTTTTTGCATGTATTCACCGGTGCGAAACACGCCGAAGTAGTTCTGCATGCAGCTTTGCAGCTCTTTACGCAGAGTTGCAACGTCTTCCCCGGTGGTACGGCTATTCAGACCGTTCAAACGGGCCATGGCCGCATCGATATCGGCTTGGCTGGCGGCGAGGTGATCAACACCTTCGCGCAAGGATTTCTCCAAGTGCAGACCCGCAGCGCGCCCAAAAACCACCAAGTCGAGCAAGGAATTGCCACCCAGACGGTTAGCGCCATGCACCGACACGCAAGCCACCTCACCCACGGCAAACAGACCGTCGATAATTTTGTCTTCGCCATCGACCTGAGTAATGGCCTGACCATGAATGTTAGTCGGCACACCGCCCATCATGTAGTGACAGGTAGGCACTACTGGTACGGGATCTTTGACGGGATCGACGTGAGCGAAGGTCTTCGACAATTCGCAAATACCCGGCAACAACCGATGCAGCGCTTCTTCACCGAGGTGATCAAGCTTAAGTAATACATGGTCGCCATTTGGACCACAGCCATTACCGGCGATGATCTCTTTAACCATTGAGCGAGCAACAACATCACGGCCAGCCAAGTCTTTGGCGTTAGGCGCATAGCGCTCCATGAAACGCTCGCCATGCTTGTTAATCAGATAACCGCCTTCCCCGCGGCAACCTTCAGTAACCAGTGTTCCGGCGCCGGCAATACCGGTTGGGTGGAACTGCCACATTTCAATATCTTGTACCGGCACGCCAGCGCGCAACGCCATACCGACACCGTCGCCAGTATTAATCAGCGCGTTGGTGGTTGAGGCGTAAATGCGGCCCGCGCCACCAGTGGCCAATACAGTGGCCTTGGCGCGAATGAAGGATGTTTCTCCGGTTTCAATGCAAATGGCAATGACCCCGACGAAAGCGCCATCTTGGTTTTTCACCAAGTCAACGGCGTACCATTCATTAAGAAAAACCGTGTTGGCTTTCAGATTGGCCTGATACAGGGTGTGCAGCAATGCGTGACCTGTGCGGTCGGCAGCAGCGCAGGTACGTGCAGCCTGGCCGCCTTTACCGTAGTCCTTCGACTGACCGCCGAATGGGCGCTGATAAATGCGGCCCTGCTCGGTACGCGAAAAAGGCAGACCCATATGTTCGAGTTCGAACACAGCTTCTGGGCCAACTGAACACATGTATTCGATCGCATCTTGGTCACCGATATAGTCGGAGCCTTTGACCGTATCGTACATATGCCAGCGCCAGTCATCTTGCGGATCAGCAGAAGCAATGGCGCAGGTAATGCCGCCCTGTGCAGAGACCGTGTGCGAACGCGTTGGAAAAACCTTGGT
>JBBKVZ010000129.1:0-2761 GCA_037968715.1 Pseudomonas sp. | reverse complement strand
GCCGTTGGCGAACTGGCAGAAGCAGAGAACCATCACCCCGCCTTGCTAACCGAGTGGGGCAAAGTCACGGTGCGCTGGTGGAGCCATTCAATCCACGGCCTGCACCTTAACGACTTGATCATGGCGGCGCGCACCGATGCACTGGCCAGCGCCAGCTGAGCATAACCAGCGCTGCGCTTGTACCGCGCAACTTAAAGCGCCGGGCGGTGCGGGCCAGCTCACGCTGACCCGTAAGCCGCCAAACGGGCTGTCTTGGAGCTGCAAAACGCCGCCCCAAGCGTGAAAAATAACACTGCATGGACATGGACGGTGGCAACTGCCCTTAGCCCAAGGTGTATGCGCTCAGCCGGATTGAAACATGCTGGCTGCCATGGTTAAACGCGGCAGCGAGCAGCAAGTTTGCGCGCACAGAGCGGATTATTACGCCGCGGGATCTGCGTCAGGCGCGGGCACTGGACGGTTAGCCTGTGACTTACGCAGTTTTATAAACAACGCCTCAACCCGATCACGGGCCCACGGCGTTTTGCGCAAAAAGATCAGACTCGATTTGATATTGGGATCGTGCTTAAAGCAGCGGATATCGATGTGCTGGCCCAAGCCGTCCCACCCATAGTGGTCGACCAGTTCCTTGAGCAATGCTTCGAGGGTGATGCCATGCAGCGGGTTTTTTGCGTTCACAGCAAGCTTCTCAACCAATCCAAAGTGCGCAGCTTAGAGCAGCGCGGCAGGCACCACCAGACCTACGCGCGCCACCTAAGGCCAATCAGTAGCGGCGATAGTAGTGACGCCGCGCAGCGCCGGCGTAGGAAAATGGCGTCATCGGCATGCCGATCACATCGATAAACAAGGTCGCCTCGGCGCCACCCTCGGGGACTTTGCCATTCAGTAACGTTACTTCATAGGTCAGGTCGGCGCCGGTCAGCTGCGGGTTCTTTAGGGTCATTTCCACCACGGCAGGCTCTGCACCGGTTTGAAACACCGACAATGAAGCATTCGGATTGTCCTTAAGGAACGAGTCTTGGCCTTGGCTCCAGAAGGGGATGAACTCGCTGGTCGGCATATGCCCGACTAACCGATCGGGGCGATCGGAGAAAAACACCGTCGCTGGCGTGACCCCTTTAAGGGTTAATTTACCGTCGTGATAACTGGCGGTTTTGGCACTTTGCACAAACATAAACTGCGCTGGCGGCTGGTCTGCTTTGGGCGGCGTATCGGCTGCAAAAGCCGTGGGTACGGCCAGCAGTCCGGCCAGCAGTAAACCGAGGGTTTTTTTCATACTGTTCACCTTGCGGTAAGTTCGGATTAATTAGCGATCGGAGCAATCAACTGGCTGGTTTATTGCAAACGCTACAACGCCAGCAAACAGAGTGTAGACCCTAGTGCCGGAACACCTAAAGGGTCTTTTAGCAGAGAGCGCTGCAGCTCTAGGACGCCTTATAGGCCTGCACTTGCTTGGCAGATCCACGTAAACTGGCCTATCCAAGCAGGCCTTTCGCGTCCGCGATAGCCACTAAGGAGTCGAGCATGAACAATCGCCAAGCTGAAATCGCCCTAGCCCTAAACGTAGTGCCGCCCTTTGCCGACGCGGCTGCCCTGTGCACTGAGATCGAGCGACGCAAAGCCTTTATCAAGCAATGCCTGCGTAATGCCGGCTTAAAGGTTTTAGTGCTGGGCATCAGCGGCGGGGTCGACTCGCTGACTGCCGGGCGTTTAGCGCAATTAAGCGTGGAAGAGTTGCGCAGCGAAACCGGCGATAACACCTACCGATTTATCGCCGTGCGCCTGCCCTATAACGTGCAACACGATGAGCAGGACGCCCAGGACTCACTGCGCTTTATCCGTGCCGACGTCGAGCAGTGCGTGAATATTGCCGCCAGCGTGCAAGGCATGACTGCGGCCATCGCCGACCTCGAAGCCCTCAGCCCCGCCCGACGCGATTTCGTGATCGGCAATATCAAAGCGCGCGCGCGCATGGTGGCGCAATTCACCATCGCCAATGCCAACAATGGCTTGGTGATTGGCACCGACCATGCGGCTGAAGCGGTGATGGGTTTCTTTACCAAGTTCGGCGACGGTGCCTGCGATTTAGCGCCGCTGAGCGGCCTGGTAAAAGGCCAAGTGCGGGCCATCGCCCAGCAATTGGGCGCTCCGGAAAACTTGGTGGGCAAGGTGCCGACGGCCGATTTAGAAGAGCTGCGCCCCGGCAAGCCGGACGAAGAATCCCACGGCATTAGCTATGCGCAGATCGATGGGTTTTTACACGGTGAGGATGTCGGCGCCGAGGCTTACGCCAGCATCGTGCGCACGTACGACAACAGCCAACACAAGCGTGAGCAACCGCTAGCGCCTTAAGCCTGTCGAGTTCGAGTGTAGGGTGGGTTAGCGGCGCAGAGCACGTCCGCAAGAACAACGACGGATTGTGTGCGCCGCGTAACCCACCATTGCGATACCTGATCATGCCCAACCTGAACGCCGAGCCCCTAAAGCTCGGCGGCAACCTAGCGTTTAATCCGCGACCCGCAGCACCACCCGACCGCGATCCGGGCAGGTTTCCATGTACTGGTGCGCTGCCACCACATCGTCAAACGCAAACACCCGATCAATCGAGGGTTTCAGCAGCCCGTCGCGGGTCAGTTGGTTGATCTGTTGCAGCGTTTCGCGGTCAGCTTCAATGCCCATTTCCGGGTGGCCGGTGAAGTCCAGCAGGCAATGGCGATAGAACTGCAGGTGTTTTTTGAACGCTGCACAGGCCGGGAACGCT
>JBBKVZ010000128.1:0-4045 GCA_037968715.1 Pseudomonas sp. | reverse complement strand
ATGGCGCGCTGGAATATAGCCAGTGACGGGTTTGCTGCGGCGCTAGGCACGGGCGCTTGCGGTTGCTCAGGCGGCTGCTCGGAGATCAGCAGGTACCCGCGCAGTTGTTGCAGGGCGTGCTGCTCAAAGGCCTCGCCCAGCTCCAAAATGTAGCGTGGGCCGAGTGGGGTCTGGAAGCTGTAGTGCACCTGATAGTGCTTATTGGCGCGTAGCTGTTGGCTAATGCTCCGGTGCAGGTATTCGCGCGACTCATTCATCAGTTGCGCGTAAGGGCTGTCGAGTAAAGCGCAAAGCGCAAAGGCGGGCAGGCCCAGTTGCTGTTCGCAGGCGGGGTCTAAGTAAAGCAGCGGCCAATCGTTTTGGTTCAGTCGTTCAAAGCGCAGCAGAGCAAGGCCTGACGACACTGGCAACTGCGTCACAACCTCGGCGGCCGAACGACTGACAGCATGGGGATGGCTTTTCATCTAATGACCCGCTTGAAGTATGCTGAGCAAACCGGGGGCTCAGCCCACCTCTCTTTAGCGCTGTCCAAGGGTGCATCATGCTGGCAAAACTGACAAGGCTGACACGGCCGCTGGGTTTGTTATTTTTTACAGGGTTCCTGGCGAATGCCTCGGCTGCCGAAATTGACAGTGGTTTAAGCAGCCCAGAGCAATCGCGCTACCTGGCTGAAATTAAGCGCGCGCATCCCAATGTCAGCGAGCGCCAAGCGCTGCTGGCGCAGTGTAATCAGTTGTTAACCACCTATGCCTTGCGCGCCGGCTATCAACTTGGCGAGGCTAATCCGCGCGACTTGCTGTATCAGCTGAGCCTCGGTGCGCCGGGTGAATTGTTGTTGCGCGAAGAGTCGCGGGCCACGCAGGGGCTGGCAGTCGGCGTGCGTAATCAGCGGCTCGCGGTGTTTGGCGTAGACCCGTTTATTCGTTACGACTGTCCACTAAAGGGCATTCGCTGTGTGCTGCAAAATCCGGCCGATGGCAGCCCGCTGTTGAGTATCTTGCGTGACCAAAACGGCGCCGCCGAGCTGGCCAAAGCCTTGAGTTTTTTGCTGCGTAATATGCAAAAAGGCTGAAGCCATTTGCCTGCCTTGCAGGTGTTCTATCCGCCTAAAAATAACCCCGCGATTGCGGGGTTATTTTTAGCCATGTCCTAGTTATGTGTTGCAGGCTCTATTTTGTAGGGTGGGCTAACAGCGCCACCAGCGCGGAGTAAGAGCCTTGGTGGGCTAAAGCCCACCCTACGTTTTGCACTCAACACGTAACGGGGACATAGCCTTATTTTTAGCCAAGGCGTAACGGCTTACAGCAGCAGTGTGCGGATATCGCCGAGCACTTCGCCGAGGCGCTTGGTGAAGCGCGCTGCCGCCGCACCGTTAATCACCCGGTGGTCGTAGGACAGCGACAGCGGCAGCATTAAGCGTGGCTGAAACACCGCACCATCCCAGACCGGTTGCATGCTGGCTTTGCTGACGCCAAGAATTGCCACTTCCGGTGCATTGACGATCGGCGTAAAGCCGCTGCCGCCAATGTGCCCAAGGCTGGAGATGGTAAAACAGGCGCCCTGCATGTCATCGGCCGAGAGTTTTTTGCTGCGGGCTTTTTCTGCCAGCGCTGCCGCTTCAGCCGCCAGTTGCAGCAGGCTCTTTTTGTCGACGTCTTTAATTACCGGCACCAGCAAGCCTTCGGGGGTGTCGACGGCAAAGCCGATATTGACGTACTTCTTGCGCAGAATGGCTTTGCCCGACGGCGCCAGAGAACTGTTGAAGTCCGGCAGCACTTTAAGCAGATGAGCGCAGGCCTTCAGCAGCAGAGGTAGCACGGTCAGCTTGACCCCGGCTTTTTCCGCCACGGCTTTCTGGGCGATGCGGAAAGCTTCCAGCTCGGTGATGTCGGCCGCGTCGAACTGGGTCACGTGCGGCACGTTCAACCAGCTGCGGTGCAGATTGTTGGCGCCGACTTGCATCAGGCGGGTCATCGGTACTTCTTCGATTTCACCAAATTTGCTGAAGTCGATTTCCGGAATCGGCGGGATCCCGGCACCACTGGTGGCGCCGGCGGGCGTCTGCTTGGCCTTGAGCAGCATGGCCTTAACATGCACCTGCACGTCTTCCTTAAGAATCCGCCCTTTCGGACCGCTGCCGGGCACGGCCGATAACTCCACGCCAAACTCGCGGGCCAGCAAGCGCACGGCAGGCCCTGCATGTACCTTGTTAGCGCTAGGCACGGCCGGCTCGGCGGCAGCTTTGGCGGCGGCGGCCGACAGCTTGGCGATGGCGCTAACTTCGGCAGCTATCGCTGGGTCGGCGCCAGCCGGAGTCTTATGGGCCTCAGTTGCGGCTGCCGGTGCGGACGCGGCTACGCCGGTCACTGTCAGGCTGAGGATCAGGTCGCCAGTGCCAACTTCGTCGTCCAATTTGACGCTAAGGCTGGCCACCACGCCGGCAGCCGGTGAGGGAATTTCCATGCTGGCTTTGTCGGACTCGAGCACCAGCAACGACTGATCGGCCTCGACGGTGTCGCCAACCTTGACCAGCAGTTCGATGATTTTGGCCTTGCCGGATGAGCCGATATCCGGGATGCGGATTTCCTGCAGCGAGCTGCTGGCGGCTGCCGCAACAGGTGCCGCAGCCGGTGCCGCCACTGGCGCTGCGGCAGCTGGAGCCGCTTCGGCGCTTGGTGCGGCGGCTGCTGGCGCGGCAGTTTCACCGTCAACTTCCAGCTCCATCAGCGGATCGCCTTCTTTCAGGCGATCACCGAGCTTTACTTTCAGGCTCTTGATAACCCCGGCTTTGGCTGCCGGGATTTCCATGCTGGCTTTGTCCGATTCTAACGTCAGCAGGCTCTGGTCGACCTCAATACGGTCGCCGACCTTAACCAACAGCTCAATTACTTCACCCTCACCGTTGCCGATATCGGGTACGCAAATTAATTCACTCACAGTGCGTCTCCTTAGCAGTCCAGGGGGTTGTGTTTTTCCGGGTCGATGCCGAACTTGGCGATGGCTTCGGCCACCACTTTTGGTTCGAGTTCACCGCGATCAGCCAGTGCCTCTAACGCTGCCAAGACAACAAAGTAGCGGTCAACCTCAAAGAAATGCCGGAGCTTTTTACGGCTGTCGCTGCGCCCGAATCCGTCGGTGCCGAGTACCTTGTACTCCTTGCTCGGTATCCACTGGCGGATTTGATCAGCAAACAGTTTCATGTAATCGGTAGAAGCGATCACCGGACCCTGACGCCCGCCCAAGCATTGTTCGATATAGGTCTGCTTTGGTTTTTGTTGCGGGTGCAGACGGTTGTTGCGCTCTACTGCCAAGCCTTCGCGGCGCAGTTCGTTGAAACTGGTGACGCTCCAAACATCGGAGGCGACGTTGAACTCGTCGCGCAAGATTTTCGCCGCTTCACGCACTTCGCGCAGGATGGTGCCGCTGCCGAGCAACTGCACATGATGGGCGGCTTCTTTTTTGTCTTCTTCGAGCAGGTACATGCCCTTGATGATGCCTTCCTCGACCCCTTCTGGCATGGCCGGCTGCTGATACGACTCGTTCATTACGGTGATGTAATAGAACACGTCGTGTTGCAGTTCGGTCATCTGGCGCATGCCTTCGCGGATGATCACCGCCAGTTCATAGCCATAGGTCGGGTCGAAGGTGCGGCAGTTGGGAATGCTCGATGCCAGCAAGTGGCTGTGACCATCTTCGTGCTGCAGGCCTTCGCCGTTCAGGGTGGTACGCCCGGCGGTGCCGCCGATCAAAAAGCCACGGGTACGGCTGTCGCCAGCGGCCCAAGCCAGGTCGCCAATGCGCTGGAAGCCAAACATCGAGTAGAAGATGTAGAACGGCAACATCGGCTGGTTGTGGCTGGAATAAGAGGTGCCAGCGGCGATAAACGACGACATGGCGCCGGCTTCGTTGATGCCCTCTTCGAGGATTTGGCCCTTCTTGTCCTCGCGGTAGAACATCACCTGATCTTTATCCACTGGATCATAGAGCTGGCCGACCGAGGAGTAGATGCCGAGCTGGCGGAACATGCCTTCCATGCCGAAGGTGC